>JAKECL010000188.1 GCA_030460725.1 Propionibacterium sp. | reverse complement strand
CCCCCCCGGGGGGGCTGTCCCCCCTCCCCCCGCGGCCCGGGGGGGCCGCGCCCCCCCTACCCGGCGGGGGGCACCCCCACCCCGGGTAGGGCTGTGGCCCCGACACCCCGGGGTGTCGGGCCCTCACGAAGCTGGTGTTTCGGGTCAGTCCTCGACGCTCAGCAGGCCGTTCTTGTACGCCTTCGCCAGGCGGCGGGGCACGCGGATCTCACGGCCGGCAACCTTGACGGTGTTCAGCTCGTTGAGATCGGCCTTCCATGCGGCTCGGCGAGTGCGGGTGTTTGCTCGGGACATCTTGCGCTTGGGAACTGCCATGGCCCTACCGCTCCTCAGTATGTGTGTGGACGTGACGACTTACCGGTGTACAACTCTGCCACGCAGGCGGGCCCACGGGCCAGCCACGTGGCGTGACGACCCTGTGAGATCGCTCGCGCCCCGGCAACCACGGCAGTCTACCACGCAGCCCCGGGGGCGCCTTCAGCCCTGTCGGGTCTTGAGGCGGGGATTCGACTTGTTGATGACGTAGAGGTGGCCACGACGGCGCACCACCTTCGACCCGGGCTGCCTGGCCAGGGAGCGGATCGAGGCACGGACCTTCATTGCCGACCCCCGTCCTGGCCATCGGCCTCACCTGCGTGGGAGGGGCGGCCGTAGCGGGCGTAGAACTTCTCCACACGACCCGCCGTGTCGACCAGACGGGAGCGCCCCGTCCAGAAGGGGTGGGAGGCGGACGAGATCTCGATGTCGATGACCGGGTAGGTCTGCCCGTCCTCCCACTGGATCGTGCGATCGGAGTGCTTGGTGGAGCGCGTGAGGAACGCGAAGTTCGCGGCCCTGTCGCGGAAGACCACCGGGTGGTAGTCGGGGTGGATGCCGGGCTTCATGGTGTGCCTCTTCGTGAGATGTGGATGACGGGAATGCTGGATGACGTGTGCGTGGGCTCCGGAGATTGCGGTGAGCTCCAGGGGATGCAGCGGGAGCAGGTTCACCAGGAGGACTTGGTGACCCCAGGGAGCTCACCGCGCAGGGCCATCTCGCGGAACTGCACGCGGGAGAGACCGAACTTGCGCAGGTAGCCGCGGGGGCGACCGTCCGAGATGCCACGCCCACGCAGACGGGTCGGGGAGGCGTCGCGGGGCAGCGCGTGCAGAGCCTTCATTGCTGCGTCACGCTCCTGGGCACTGAGGTGGGGGTTCACGCAGTCACGCTTGAGCTGCGCGCGACGCTCGGCGAAGGACTCCACGACCAGCCTGCGCTGCTCGTTGCGCACGATCTTCGAGGTCTTGGCCATCAGCGCACCTCCACGAACTCGACGTGGCGACGGACCACGGGGTCGTACTTGCGGATCCGCATGCGGTCAGGGTTGTTGCGACGGTTCTTGCGCGTCACGTAGCGGAACCCCGTGCCGGCGGTGGACTGCAGTGTGATGACCGGCCGCAGGACAGTCGACTTCTGTGCCATCAGAACCTCTCCCCTCTGCTGCGCATGTCGGCCACCACGGCCTCGATGCCCCGCTTGTCGATGGTGCGCATCCCCCGCGGGTTGAGCGTGAGGGTGATGGTGCGCCCCAGTGAGGGCACCCAGTAGCGCTTCTTCTGGACATTGACATCCCACCGACGGCGCGTGCGGCGGTGGGAGTGGGAGACGGTGTTCCCGAAGGACGGGTTCGCCCCCGTGACTTGGCAGTGGTTGCTCATGTGTCCATAATAGAAATGATTCTCATTCGCGCAAGTCGCTGCGGCTGTGGGCGAAAACACCCGACTGCTTCTGGAAGGTCTCACCCGTGCTGTCGATCTCGGTCCTGTCCACCACTGTCCCCCTGCTGCGGGACATGGCCTGCCTGTGCGCAGGTGATGAGGTGGACACCCTCACCTGTGACCTCACCGAGGACTCCGTGTTCCTGCGCTTCGCCCCGCGCGGAGGCGAGGGCTGGGAACGCGAGATCCCCCTGGCCCACCCCTGCCTCACCTGCTCCCTGCGGGAGGCTGTGGTTCCCGCCCTGGCGGATCTCGCGGCACAGGGCCGCGACGGACTCCTGCTGGCACTGCCCCCGGCCGTGGAACCACTCTCCGTCCTCCCCACCCTCAATGACCTCACGGCACCGGGCGAGGTGTTGGAGCTGTGCACGCTGACCACCAGCGTCCACGCCGTGGACCTGGGGACCGCGCGCGCAGACCTCCTGGAGCACGTGGCCCTGGCCGAACGCGGTCTGGCACTGTTCGAGGGGGACGATCGCTGCACGGGGGAGGTCCTCATGACCTCACTGGGCTACGCCGACATCCTGCTGGCCATCGGCGAGGACACACTGGGTTCGGACCTGGTGGAACATCTGCGCCCCTTCGACACCATGCGCCTGGACCACCTCGACGAACTCACCCGCGACGTCCTGCTGTGCGCCCACCACGACGCCGATCGCGCGATCACCCGCGTCCACCCCGCCCACACCAGTGCCTGGGGCGGACCCACCGCCCACGGGGTGTGGACACTGGACCTGCACTCAGACCGCCCCTTCCACCCCACTCGCCTGGGCGAGCGTGCCGGTGAGCTCTCACTGCCCGGCACCTGCGTGCGCGGTTGCTTCTGGCTCCCCTCCCGCCCGGACACGATCTGCACCTGGGAGGTCAACGGTGGATCAGCCACGGTGGGGACGGCCGGGGGGTGGGAGGACTGCGCCTTCACCCACCTCATCGTCACCGGGGTCGGGGACCCCGCCCAGCGCAGCGCCATCGAGACCAGCTTCTCCGAACTGCTCATGAGCGAGAGCGAACTGCACGACGCCCTGGCCTGGGTGGGAGCAGACGACGGCCTCGCGGACTGGTTCCCCGGCGAGGACTGAGACCTCGGGCCGGCCAACGACCCCCACCGCCCCACCCGCACCCAGGGGCGTCGCCCTCGTGAGTGGGCGGGCATGTGAGGATGGAGGCATGCTCACCCTGCGGGCCGGCACGGTCCTCACCCATGAGACCGAGGTACGTCGCTCCCGCTTCCTCACCACCCTGGCGCGCACCGACGAGGAGGCCCAGGCACGCAGACTCATCGACGACGTGCGCACCACCCACCCCCAGGCCCGCCACCACTGCTCCGCATTCCTCATCGAGGAGGAGGGCCGCAACCTCCTCCAGCACTCCAGCGACGACGGCGAGCCCTCCGGCACCGCAGGGGCCCCCATGCTGGAGGCGCTTCGAGCCAGCGGGGTCCGCAATGTCACGGCCGTGGTGACGCGATGGTTCGGCGGCATCCTGCTGGGCACCGGCGGGCTGGTGCGGGCCTACTCGGGGGCCGTCACCGGGGCGCTGGAGGACGCACCACTGGCGCGCAGCCGGCGCCTCCAGGTCCTCTCCACCACACTCACCCCCGCCGATGCCGGGCGTGTGGAGGCCGATCTGCGCGCGAGCGGAGCCCTGATGCTGGGGTGCGAGTGGGGACCGCAGGTGCTCCTGCGCGTGGCCGTCGACGAGGGCGACGCCGTCCGCCTGTCACGGCGTCTGGCAGAGGCGACACGCGGTGGAGCACAATTTCACCCTGCGGGAACGACGACGCTGGAAGTGGACGAGCCGGGGCACTGCACCTAGGGTGAGTTCTGTGACCACAGTTGACGGTGTCCGTGCAGTCCCCACCCGGGGGCCGCGCGCCCACGCCACTGCCCGTGTCACCCCTGCGCACACCGACGCCCTGCACCTCGCCGTCGTGTGCTGCTGCCGTCCGCCCTGTCTGTAGGGCGGTCGGCCCTCCAGAGGCGCCCCCGGGCACCGTCGTCCGCCCTCCTCATGTACCACTGCGCACCGTCGCACCCGCGCGGCCGCACCGCACACCTTCCGCAGACCCGAACAGGAGCACCCATGTCCACTGTTGCCACCGACGTCACCCAGCTGATCGGCCGCACCCCCCTGGTGCGCATCAACCGACTCACCGACCCTGCAGCGACCGTCCTGGGCAAGGTCGAGGCCACCAACCCCGCCTCCTCCGTCAAGGACCGCATCGCGGCCGCCATCATCGACGCAGCCGAGGCCTCCGGCGACCTCCAGCCCCACGGCACCATCATCGAAGCCACTTCGGGCAACACCGGGGTCGCACTGGCCATGGTGGGGGCCGCACGCGGATACTCCGTCGTCATCACCATGCCGTCCTCGATGTCGTTGGAGCGCCGACTCCTCATGCGCGTCTTCGGCGCCGAGCTGGTGCTCACCGATCCCAAGGCGGGAATCGCCGGCGCGGTGGCAGAGGCGGAGCGGATCCGCGACGAACGTCCCGGCTCGATCATCGCCTCCCAGTTCACGAACCCCGCCAATCCCCAGATCCACTACCGCACGACCGGCCCGGAGATCTGGGCGGACACCGATGGCGCCGTGGACATCCTGGTCTCCGGTGTGGGCACGGGCGGCACGGCCTCCGGCGCCGGGAAGTACCTGAAGGAGCAGAAGCCCGGCCTCCAGGTCGTCGCGGTCCAGCCCGAGGAGTCCCCCCTGCTCACCGGCGGCTCCGCCGCCCCCCACGGCATCCAGGGCATCGGCCCCAACTTCGTGGCCGCGACCTACGACCCCGAGGTCGTCGACGAGGTCATCTCGGTGACGACCCCTGAGGCCATCGCCTTCGCCCGTCGTGCCGCAGCCGAGGAAGGCCTGCTCGTGGGCATCTCCTCCGGCGCGGCGCTGGCCGCGGCCGCCCAACTGGCCGCCCGTCCCGAGAATGCCGGGAAGACCATCGTCGTGGTCCTGCCCGACACCGGTGAGCGCTACCTGTCCACGAAGCTCTTCGAGGACCTGCGCGACTGAGTCATCCGGAGGGGGCTGGGGGGCCGCCCGGGCGCGCCCCCCCCCCCCCGCCCCGCCCCCGGGCCCCCCCCCCCCAACCCCCCCCCCCCCCCCGGGGGCCCG
>JAKECL010000187.1 GCA_030460725.1 Propionibacterium sp. | reverse complement strand
ACGGGCATTCACGTCCCAACCCATGCCCGACACAGGTACTCGCGTCCCGGGACTCCGGTTGCCAGACACTCCGGTGGCAACGGTGAGGCACAACCAGCGCTACCAGCACCAGCCACCACCACTACTCCGCGTCTGAGCGGCTCACCGCCGGCAGCACCTGGACGATGTGCCTCTCGCTGCGATCTCCGTGCCGGGCCACGATGCTCACTCGCTCCGGCTCATTCCAGGTGACCACCAGTGAGTCAGCCCCAGCCTCATCGCGAACCACGGCGGCAATCTGTTCTGCGGCCCGATCCCCCAGTTCTGGAGCGCTCTCGGAGGTTTCCGCCAGGACGTTCACCGATGTTCCACCGGCCCGCAGCGCTGCAATGGCCCGGTTCAGCTCGGGGTGCTGCAACCGGGGCGATCGGAGACGATCTCGGATCTCTCCCCCGACAACCGCGATCTCACCGCGCAACTCCTTGTCGAGAGGAGCACCGTCGCGAAGCAGTGCGAGGACATGCCCGGTCTTCGCGCGCACGAGGGCCAGCTCCCTGCCGATACGTCTGGCAGCCTCACGCTCGGCCCTGGTCTGTCGTACGTGTTCGGCCGCCTCGGATCGGTGTGTGCGTTCCTGCATCACGACGCGGCGCAGTCCGAACAGCCAGGTCACCGCCAGGAAGTACACAACACACGGGGCCGTCAGCACGGTCAGGAGCCACGAGACGGGCATTGAGTACCACAGGGCCCAGACGATGAATATGGCGCTGTGCAGTGCCGCGCCAATGACGGCGTGCACGAGATCTCCCCGCACGAAGAGCAGCGCGAGCAGCGTCGCACCGAACTGGAGCTGCCAGATCGAGGCTCGATCCGGAGGCACCGAGAGCGCGAGAACCATCGCGGTCAACACGAGTGCGGTGACCACGGTCGCGAGCACACCGCTGAGTGGCAGGTCCTCCCTTCGCGTCAGCACCACCGCTGCGACAAGGCACAACAAGCACGCCACTGGGAGTGTGACGTACTGGGGATTGAACTGCCCGTCGACGAGCGCCTTCACCGCCCCCATCAGCCAGGCGAAGACGAGCGCCCAGCGGGCGGCAGGAGTGGCGAGCCCGCCGGCACCAGTACCCCTGGCGGTCACTGTGTGGTCCACGACAGCCTCACCTCTGTGCCATGGCCGAGCGAGGACAGGACCTCCGCATGCCCACCGATCTCGCGAACTCGGGCGAAGATGCTCTCTCGAACCCCCAAGCGCTCGGGCGGAATGGAGTTCACGTCGAAGCCGGTGCCGTCGTCACTCACCGAGATGTCGACCGACTGCTCGAGGATCGTCATGCGCACCGACAGGTGGTTTCCCTCAGAGTGCCGGAGTGCGTTTCGCACCGCCTCGGCCGCCGCGTCGCCCAGAGTCTCGACAGCGCCTGTATCGATCGGCATGTGGTCGGCCTCCAGGTGGACCACCGCCGTCGGCGCGAGGCGAGCGATCCGAGCGCGCAGCCGCTCCCCCGCCTCCGTCGAATCGACTGGATCGACAGCGCGCGCGTCCTCGGCCGCCGAGGGCCGTTCGACGGCCAGCGCCCGAATGGTGGCGGCCGCCTCGGCCCGCAACTCGGGCGGGGGTGTACCGCTGAACAGTTGTGCCGCGGTGAGCACCGAGAGCACCTCGTCGTGGACGAAGCGAGAGAACCGTGCCCGCTGCCGGGTCTCGGCCGCGCTCAGTGCTCTCCTGTCTGCCGCCATACGCGCCTCCGTCTCGACCTCGAAGAGCGATGACAGACGATGTCGCACGCCGATGAGCAGCACGACGAACAAGACATTGCTGAGTCGTACGGGAGTGTTCGAGAGCACGAGCTGCGAGACCCCTCCGGTGAAGAGCCACGACGACAACGGCACGCTCAGCGAGAAGACGATCGAGACAGCGACGGCGGCAACCCGCCTCAGTTGCAGCACCAGCAGACACACGGTGGTCGACTCGAGTGTCCACACCCAGGGCATCACGTCGGACGGATTGCCGCGGATGGCGGCGAAGGAGAGCACCTGCAGCAGAAACTGAAGACTGGGGATCGCGGCCCACAGTCGACGCAGCCACCACATCGGCAACCGCTGCCCCAGTCCCGCCAGCAGCAGCCACAGCGCAATGAGACCCCACGCTCCGACAGTCCACCAGATGGCGAAGCGGTTCCGCTGCATCAGGGCGTCGGGCAACCACCACACGCTGAGCAGCAGGGCGGAGACTGCGATGAGTGAGCCAGCCCAGCGATCCGCGCGTCGCATGTGGGTGGAGGAGAGCTCCGTCACCTATCGCTCCGCCTCAATGAGACCGTCCTCGACAGCGCGTCTGAACAGATCGACCTTCGTGACAGCCACGCGGTCGACGGCGGCGTACTTGGCGCGAATGCGCTTGACGTTGTCGATCACGGTGGTCCGCGAGACGAAGAGCTCCTCGGCCACTCGTTCGGCAGTCTCTCCCGAGGCGTACAGGGCCAGAACCTCGGACTCGCGATCACTGAGGTGCGCGCTGATGAAGGCGTGATCCGCGAGGATCGCGGTGGCCCAGTCAGGCGTCGGCACCGGATCCCCCTGAAGCACCCCACGGACCGTCTGCACGATCATTTCGGGGGACTCGGACTTGCGGATCATGCCCGCAGCTCCGGCTCGGGCAGCCTCGCGAACAAGCTGTGGTTGATCGCCGCTGGTGAAGGCGAGGGTGGTCACTCCGAGAGCGGTCAGCCGACGCACGTTGTCAGCCGGTGTCGATCCGTCGACGAGCACGAGGTCGAGCAGGACCAGATCCAAGGTCGCTCCACACTGCAGAAGGGCGTCGATCGTCGCCCCTCCGGCCACCACACGCATATCCGGCTGCTCGTTGAGGATGGCTGTCACACCCAGAATCACCGCTGGATGATCGTCGACAACCCCTATCCGTGCCTTCATCAGCGACCCCTTCAGGAGACCCCAGGACTCTACGACAAGGCTATCCTCCGCACGCCCCGGACGGGCCGCATTGCAACCCTCACAACTGGGGGATCTGATGCCGATGGGTCCATTGGCGCGGGATGTGGCCAGGGCTGTCTGCAATGGACGCTGACAGGCGCGTCGACTGATACCGCGGGCGGTCCACGATCCACACGGTTTTGGTGGGACGAAGTGTTACGTGATCCCCACCGTAAGTTCACTTCTCTGATAGCCAAACATGCGTGAGTTAAGCACACCAAACAGGCTCGAATCCCGAATTCCCCCACAAATGAGGGTGCGTGTCGGTCGTGTCCACCAACCCCCCTCGATAAACTCCTGATCGCAGGCACACACGAGTGCGACCGCGATACCGGGGAAACGGAGAGGCGGCGCGATGTCGGAGGACAGAGAGGCGGGGGACTCCCCCGAGGAGACCCGGTCGGTGGACAAACTGTCGGTGGCCGCGTTGACCGCATTGGTCGCGGGTTCGATGGTGGGCGCCGGAGTGTTCTCACTTCCCGGCAGATTTGCCCGGGAAGCCGGAGTTGCCGGCGCGCTCATCGCATGGGTCATCGCCGGTGTGGGCATGCTCATGCTGGCATTCGTCTTCCAGATGCTCGCCATCCGGGAGCCGAAGCTCGACTCCGGCGTCTTCGCGTACGCGAAGGCAGGTTTTGGCGAGTACCTCGGTTTCTTCTCGGGCTTCGGCTACTGGGCGAGCGCCTGCGCGGGAAACACCTTCTACTGGGTCTTCATCATGTCGACCCTCTCCGGGCTCGGCGTACGCGGACTCGGAGGCGGGGACACCGTCCTCGCCGTGGCAGTCTCCTCGGTCGGCCTGTGGGGATTCTTCCTGCTCATCCGCAAGGGCGTGCAGAACGCGACGTTCATCAACACGATCATCACCATCGCGAAGATCGTGCCCATCGTCATTTTCGTGCTGCTGTGCATCTTCGTGTTCAAACTCCATGTCTTCCTGCAGAACTGGGCCGGGGCCGACTACGCGGGCTCACTCGGCGAGCAGATTCGCGGGACGATGCTGGTCACCGTCTTCGTGTTCCTCGGCGTCGAGGGAGCGAGCGTCTACTCCCGCCACGCCAGGAGCCGCGAGGACGTCGGCAGGACGACCGTGCTGGGCTTCCTGTCCGTGTTCGCGGTCTTCGCGTCGGTGACGATCGCGTCCTACGGGATCATGCCGATGGCAGACATCGCCGCACTGCCCCAACCGTCGATGGCCGGTGTGCTCGAGCACGCCGTGGGCCCATGGGGTCGCTGGTTCGTCAGTATCGGGCTCATCGTCTCAGTGCTCGGTGCATATCTCGCGTGGTCGCTGATGGCTGCCGAGGTACTGAGCGTCATGGCCGAGAGCCAGGACATGCCTCGCTTCCTTGCCAGAACGAATCGCAATGGCGTGCCCGAGAATGCGGTGCTCCTGAGCTCGCTGCTCGTCCAGCTGCTCCTTGTCATCCTGCTGTTCGCCAGCAATGCCCTGGACCTGGCCCTCGACCTCACCAGCGCCCTCACACTCATACCGTTCTTCCTCGCGGCTCTGTTCGCACTGAAGCTGGTACTCTCCCGAAACGGCGGCACCGAGAAGAACACCGGGAAGAACACACTGGTTCCGCGCGACATAATGCTGGCGATCCTGGCCTGCCTGTACACGGCCTTCCTGATATTTGCGGCTGGCCTGCAGTTCCTTCTCCTATCATTTGTCATATACGCTCCCGCTTCTATTCTTTTCGTGATGACCCGACGTGAACAGGGACGCACCTTGTTCACCGCCCGGGAGTTTGTCATCCTCATGGTATCGCTGATAGGCGCAGCCGCTGGAATAGTTGCCCTCGCGACCGGTTTCACCCAGCTCTGAGATCACTCAACAATCCACCAGAAAGGGAACAGACAATGTCTGAGACGAATACGCCAGGGGTATACTCCGAGGTCGGCGTGCTGCGCAAGGTTCTGGTGTGCGAACCGCGTCTG
>JAKECL010000186.1 GCA_030460725.1 Propionibacterium sp. | reverse complement strand
ACGTCCTCCTGAAGGACCTGGACATCCGTGCCGGAGGAGGGGGCGAGGCTGGGAGGGGAGGCTGGGTGCTGGCCGGGACCCTGGCGGTGGGTGCCGCCGGTCTGGGCGTGATGGCCCTTGTCCTGCGGCGGGGCAACCGGGGCGGAGTCACGCCGCGGCGCCCGGGGCGCAGGCGCCGCAGGCAGTGACGGAGGCCTGCCACACAGGATCCCCGGGCCGGGACCGACGGGCACGACGGGAGCCAGACCCCATAGACTGCACGACGACGACCCCAGGAGGCGATGTGGCGGACCAGTACCTCAGCGATGACGAGATCGCGCGAGCCAGGCGACTGCTGGAGCGTGTGGACTCCATGTTCACCCAACGAGTGGTCGGTCAGGACGACCTGCGGCGCGCCCTGGTGGCAGGACTCCTGGCCCGTGGTCACGTCCTCATCGAGTCCGTGCCGGGACTGGCCAAGACGACGGCAGCCCAGACGTTGGCCGCTGCGGTCTCCGGGACCTTCCACCGCATCCAGTGCACCCCGGACCTGATGCCCAACGACATCATCGGCACCCAGATCTACAACTACGCCACGGGTGAGATGACGACCCAGCTGGGTCCCGTCCACGCCAACATCGTGCTCCTGGACGAGATCAACCGGTCCTCCGCGAAGACCCAGTCCGCGATGCTGGAGGCCATGCAGGAGGCCCAGACCACCATCGGTGGGGTCGTCCACCCCCTGCCGAAGCCCTTCATGGTGATGGCCACCCAGAACCCCATCGAGGAGGAGGGCACCTACGTCCTCCCGGAGGCCCAGATGGACCGCTTCCTCATGAAGCAGGTCATCACCTACCCGGCTCCCCGCGAGGAGCTTGAGGTGCTGGAGCGCATCGATTCCGGAGCGATCTCCAAGCCCCTGGAGGGAGAGCCGATCTCGCTGGAGGAGCTCTCCGAGCTGCAGGCCCTCACCCGACGGATCTTCGTGCACCGCACGATCAAGACCTATGTCATCGACCTGATCAACACGACCCGTGGCGAGGGGCCCAACCCCCTGCCGGGGTTGCGCACCCATGTGCGTGTCGGTGCCTCTCCGCGTGGCGGCATCGCCCTCATGCAGGTGGCGCAGGCGCTGGCCCTGATGGCGGGTCGCAACTACGTCATCCCCGAGGACATCAAGGCGATGCGCCACCCCATCCTGCGTCACCGCCTCATCCGTACCTACGACGCCATGGCCGACGACGTCTCCGTGGACGGCTTGGTGGACGCCGTCTTCAACGCCGTCCCCGTTCCCTGAGGTCCTCCGTGCACTCCCCCGGACTCGAAGCCATCGCGGCACGTGTCGAGCTGCCCGTCATGCGACGCCTGCTCTCCCAGATGGAGGGCAGGCACGGTTCGCTGCGTGCAGGTCGGGGGATGGACCTGCTGGACATGGCGGACTACAAGCCGGGCGACGACGTGAAGGACATCGACTGGCTGGTCTCTGCCCGCGCCGGACGCCCCGTCGTCAAGCGCTTCGAGGCCACGGCCAATGTCCAGGTGGTCCTGGTCGTGGACATCGGCCGTTCCATGGGTGCCCTGGCTCCCTCGGGTGAGACGAAGGAGGAGGTCGCACTGGCCGCCTGTGAGACCGTCGCCTGGCTGTCCACCATGCGCGGGGACCAGGTCGGCCTGGTGGCGGGGGATTCCGGGCGCGTGCGCCAGGTGCCCGCCCGATCGGGCAAGTCCCACGCGGAGTTGCTCCTGCGCCGGATCTCGGAGGACATCGATCTGGCCTCGCCCTCATCCGACGTCGCCCGTCTGCTGGAGCGCGCATTGGCGGCCACGCGCCGCCGTTCCCTGGTGGTCCTGGTCACCGACGGCACCAGCCCCGAACCCGTGCACGAGGACCTGGTCAAGCGGCTCACCGTGCGCCACGAGATGATCGTCATGTCCGTCACCGACGCGGATCCCACGTCCCTGCCCCGCGGTACGGAGGTCATCGACGTGGACGCCGGACCACTGCCCGACTTCGTGACGGCCGACGCGGAGTTGGCCGCGCAGGCACGTGAGGCCGCCGCCGATCGCAAGGGGCAGGTCTCCCGGATGCTGGGGCGCAGGGGCGTCATCCAGGTCGAGGTCGACGCCGTGGCGGACGTCCCCCGGGCCCTTGTCCGTGCCCTGGAGAGGGGGAGTCGTGTCCGGTGACACGCTGCGCGATCCCGTGACCTACCCGAACTGGATGTGGGTCCTGGGCGTGATCCTCGCGCTCCTGGTGGTCGGATGGGTGGCGGGGTGCCTCGTGCGCTGGTGGCGTTCGGAGGACAGCGACGTTCCCGCACTCCTGTCCATCTCCGAGGCCGAGCGCCGCCGCTACCTTGGCCTCGTCGAGGAGATCGGGGACAGGCACGAGGGCGGGGAGCTGGACCTGCGCGACCTCCACCTGGCACTGGCGGGACTCATGCGGGCACTGGGGACGGCGCGCACGGGGCGCGACCTGGAGGTGGCCACTGTCGACGAGGTCGAGGCCCTCACCCCCACGTGGCCGCAGCTGGTGGCCGTCCTGCGTGAGTGTGAGCAACCGAGCTTCGCCGGGGACCCGGCTGGTGCCCAGGAGCGGGCGCTCGACCTCGCGCGGGAGGCGGTGGAGTCATGAGGTTTCCCTGGCTCACACTGGCCGTGGTCGTGGTGGTCGTGCTGGCTGCCGCGGCCGGGTGGTGGCTGCTGCGCGACGCCGGGCGACGCGAAGGACGACGCGGGTGGGTCGCCAACAGCGGGTATGTGCGCGACCTGCCCAAGTATCGCGCCCTGGTGCGACGCACCCGTTGGGCGCTGGCGGGAACGGTCGTCGCCGTGGCCGGCCTCGCGGCAGCGGTCGCCGTCTCCGCAGGGGCCCCGGTCGACCGTCACATGGAGGATCGCAGACTCTCCAGCCGCGACATCGTCCTGTGTCTGGATGCCTCGGGATCGATGATCCCCTACGACGGACAGATCGTGACCTCCTTCCGCACGATCGTCGACCACTTCTCCGGGGAGCGCATCTCGCTCCAGCTGTGGTCGGCGCGGACCATGGTGATGTTCCCCCTCACGGATGACTACGAGATGGCCGACCAGAGCCTCCAGGACGTCGGGGCGCTGATGACCGACGGCTTCAGGGGGAAGAGCGATTCCGGGGTGTACGTGAGCAGCGAGCTCCTGGACTTCCTGGAGGGCACCCAGGACCCGGAGGGGCAACTCGCCTCCCTGGCCGGGGACGGTCTGGCCGGATGCGTCCTCGGTTTCGACCACACCGACCAGGAGCGCTCGCGGATGGTCATCCTCGCCACCGACAACGAGGTGCTGGGTCCCCAGATCTACACCCTCACCCAGGCGGTCACCTTCGCCCGTCAGCAGGGCGTGGTGGTCACCGCCCTCTACCCGGGCGACACCACCTACCTGAGCAGTGAGGGCCAGGAGCTTCGCGACCAGGTGCGACTGACCGGCGGGGAGTTCCACGATGCCGCCGAGCCCTCCGCCGTCCAGGGCATCATCGCCGAGATCGAGGCCCAGCAGCGGGTGGACCTGGATGGCAGTGCGACGACGGTGGAGACGGACCGGCCGGGTCGCGCCCTGGCATGGCTGGGAGTTGCGCTGGTGGCGCTGCTCGCCCTGGGTGGATGGGCGCGACTGTGAGGGGAGGGGTGATGGCCGTGCGGACTGCGCAGCGTGAAGCCCGGGGGGCCGGAGGCTGCTCCACCACCGCTGCCCTTCGCAGGAGCGGCGAGCGTCCGATCCGGCCCGTGGGGGGTGGGACGCGATGATCCTCCGACCGCTGATGGATCCCTCCTGGCTGATAGTGGTCGTGGCCGTGGTGCTGGCGGCCCTGGTGGTGGTGGGGGCTCG
This sequence comes from Propionibacterium sp., assembly GCA_030460725.1. Taxonomy (GTDB): domain Bacteria; phylum Actinomycetota; class Actinomycetes; order Actinomycetales; family Actinomycetaceae; genus Pauljensenia. The sequence goes on along the minus strand of JAKECL010000186.1, from coordinate 1,075 downwards.
CCGCAGGGGACCCGGTGGCCGGTGGACGGTGGTGCGTCGCGGCCTCATGTCCGCCCTGTTCGTCGTCATGCTGTTGGGACCCTCGGTGCCCGGTGAGGCGACCCGGGTCACCTCCACCACTGAGGTCTGGTTGGTCGTCGACCGCACCGGCTCCATGGCAGCCGAGGACTGGGAGGGGGATCTGCCGCGCCTGGACGGGGTCAGGCAGGACCTCCACTCCGTGTTGGCATCCATGGGGGGTGCGCGGTTCTCGGTGCGCACCTGGGACTCCCAGGTGCACACCGTCGTACCCCTGACCACCGATGAGACGGCGATCGCCTCCTTTGTCGACTCCTTCGACCGGGAGCTGTCGGAGTACTCCCAGGGATCCTCACTGGACCGCCCGACCACGAAGCTCCTGGCCGACCTCATGAAGGCGCGGGACACGAGTCCTGAGAACGTGCGCTACCTCTTCGTCCTGTCGGACGGCGAGACCTCCAACCAGGGTGCTCAGTCGGCGTCGGGAGCCTGGGCACCTCTGCGCGACTACATCGACGGGGGGATGGTCATCGGGTACGGCACGGAGGAGGGCGGGCGCATGCGCGCCAAGCGTCTGGGCGACGACGCCACTGCCCAGTCGGGTGCCCAGTCGGGTGCCCAGGCACCGGCCGCAGCGGGGGCGGAGCCGGAGTGGATCCGCGACTACTCCCGGCCCGGTGCTCCGCCCGCGGTCTCCCGCATCGACGAGGCCGCCCTGAAGGCAGCTGCCCAGGAGCTCGGTGTGGACTACGTGCACTCCCCCGACACCTCCACGATCTCCGCCACTGCCTCGAAGATGATGGAGAACGCGGAGTTGGTGGCCGACAGCCGCGAGGAGCTGTCGACCTTCCGGTCATTCCTGTGGCCGTTCGCCCTGGCCTTCGCACTGCTGGCCGGCTGGGAGTCCGCAGCACTGGCCGGCCGTATCCGCGCACTGAGGAGGGCCCGTGCCATCTGAACCCGGTGATCCCACGACCCCCACCCCGTCTGGCACTCCTGCGTCCGGCCCGTCGCGCTCCGCCTCGGCTCCGCACCGTGGTCCTGAGGCGGTGGAGGA
>JAKECL010000185.1 GCA_030460725.1 Propionibacterium sp. | reverse complement strand
CTGGTGTGAGTCCGGTGGGGTTCCGGTGGTACCGGGGTCGGATTCCGGGTCTGTGATCTGGTCCCAGTCGACCGGGGCCGCGTCACGGGCTTGCGACGTGCCGTACTGGTCGACGGTGATGCGGGTGATGGTGGCCGGGTTGTTGATGCCTCTGACCAGGGCCTCGGCCCGGCCGACGTCGGGGCGCAGGGTCTGGTCGCGGAGCCACTCGCGCAGGGCGGTGCCCCAATCGGTGGTGTCGAGGTTGAGGGTGTTCTCGCGGGACCACACCGTGTGGGCGTGGTTGTCGACGATGTCGACGGCGGCGCAAATCATGATTCTGTCTCCTTCAGGAATTGTTTGACCCAGGAGTTGGAGCGGTTGGCCAGTTCGGCGACGTCGCTGAGGGCCCAGCCGTCGTCGAGGAGGCCGCGCAGGACGCTGGCCATCTTGGTGCGGGCCTGGGCGATCTGCGTGTCGGTCTCGGCCAGCGTTTGCCGGACGCCCGGGGGTGCGTCGATCGTGACCACGAAGGTGAGGTCGACGGCGGGAATGTGCCGATGGTCGCCGACGATGCGTTGGGCTCGCCGGACCGCCGTGGGCCGGGATTTCGCCGTGGTGGTGACCTCCGGATCCTCGTCACGGGCGAGGACGGTCCAGCCGTCGTGGTCGTGGCGGCACTCAAGCCGGATGGGCGCCTGCTGACAGGGCTCGTTGTTGCTCATGACGAGATCCTAAGGCCTCCTCTGGCTGCTACAACATGTGGTTAGTACAGGGTCAGGGTATCGCACTATGGACACTGTGGTCTAGATGTCGTACTATGGGGGCAGGTCGTTGCTGAGGGATGTCCGAGGCGGGCCGTAATATGCCGATCGCAGGGGCCGGACAAGCGGGCCGCCGTAGTGGTGCGACGAAGGAGTGACTATGAATGGGCTGATGTTGGCGCCGATGATCAGCGGTGAGGCGATGCTGTCGCGGCTGTTGGGCATCATGAGCAAGTTCGTCGTGATCGGCGGTGCTGTCATGGTGGTCTTCGGGGCCATCAAGCTGGCCGGCGCGATGGGCGATCATGACGGCCAGGGCATCCGGCAGGGCATTTTCCAGATGGCTGGCGGGGCCGTGGTGAGCGTCGCCGGGGTCTATCTGGCCACCGTGGTGTGATCACTCATGAAGGACTTCCTGACATTCCTGCTGACCGATGTCGCCGCAGGCCCGAACTCCGGGACGGTCCCGAAGATCTTCCACCTGGATTCGTTCGTGTCGGGCCATCAGCTGGCTGATGCGGTGTCCGCGTGGAATGCGGCGATCGGCGCGATGCAGACCGGGATCGTGCGGCCCACCGCCACGATCATTCTGGCGATCCTGTTCGTCATCGAACTGGGGTCGATCTCACGGCGGGTCGAGGGGGACTCTCAGCTGGGACTTCAGTTGTTGGGCATGACGTTCCTGAAGTTCGCCATCGTCAAGGTGGCCTTCGACTCTCTGAACATCATCCTGCCGGCGATCACCGCGACGGTGGCGGACTGGGCCGGCAAGGCCGGCGCCAGGGTGGGCACGGCGAGCGGCAGCGGGTCGTTGGAGCACATTAATGAGTTCGTCAACTATGTCGACGGCAAGGACTTCCTGACCAAGGGTCTGGTGGCGGTCCTGGTGCTGCTGGGATGGCTCGTCGCCAAGATCCCGGTGTTCGCGCTCATCGCGCTGCTGGTGACGCGGTTCATTAAGCTGGAACTTTTCACGGTCGCGGCACCCCTGCCGATGAGTTTCATCGCGCATCGGGAGACGAGCAACATCGCGGTGGGGTTCCTGAAGAACTTCGGTGCGACGGCGTTGCAGCTGTTCTTCGTGGTGCTGATCGTGCCCCTGTTCGGCACATTGTCGACGTGGATGCTGTCGGCGGTGGCCGTGGGCAGTTCAGCCGGATGGTCATTCATTCTCCAGCTGATCGGGACCTTGGTGCTCATCGGACTGGTCTGCTTCGGCCTGGTACGCATGGCCACCGAGGTGTCAAAGGAGGTGCTGGGGTCCTGATGGCGAAGTTCCACGCGAAGGTCTACAAGAACATCGGCGATTTCCGGCCAAAACTGTTCTTCGGCATGACGGGCCGCCAGTTGGCTCTGGTCATCCCGCTGGGGCTGGTGACGATCATCTGGTCATTGCTGGGTGTGGCGGTCGATCCCGGATACATCGGATGGGTGGCCCGATGGTGGCCCGGTGTCCGGGCCATCCCTGTGGGCTTGGCGGGGTTCCCGGTCTCCGAGTGGGGGCAGTTCGTTGTGATTGCGGTGGTGATCGTCGTGGCCTGGTTCGGATGGGGTCGGCCGATGGGAATGAAGCCGGAGATCGTGCTGGCGGCGGCGCTGCGATACTTCCAGCACTCGTCGCGAGTCGTGTTGAAGATGGGAGACGACAATGTCAGTGATCACGAGTCGGCGAGGGGTCGGCACCTCAGCGAGACGCGAGGAGACTCCTGGTCCCGCCCCGTCGTCAAGGTCGATAGGACCCAGGAGGGGCCGGGCGAGGAGGAGCAAGGACCGGATCGAGAGGACGACCCCGGGCAGCCGGGGCCGGGGGCCTCGCAGCCAGAACATCCTCCAGTACGAGTCTCTGCTTGACAACGGGATCTGCTACCTGGGCCGGGATCATTTCTCGGTGACCTGGCAGATCTCCGACGTCATGTACCAGAACTCCGGGGAGAAGGAGGCGGCCCGGATCGCCTCGGCCTGGCAGTCCTTCATCCAGGGATTCGAGGCCGGGGAGTCGGTGCAGCTGTCGGTGATCAACCGGCGCCTGTCCGACGATGAGATGGCCTCGGCGCACCAGATGAGCCGGGCCGGCGACGGCGCCGACTGGGTCCGGGACGACTACGACGAGCTGCTGCGGCGGCGCATGAGTTCACTACGCAACAACATCACCACCGACAAGTACCTGACCGTGACGGCCCGGGCGACCTCGGCCGAGCACGCCGAGACCGTGTTCAACAGGCTCGGGTCCCAGGTCGAGCACGACCTGCGCAAGGTGGGCGGATGCCAGGCCACGCGACTGGGATGGGCCGAACGGGTGCGGCTGCTGGCTTCCCTGACGCGCCCCGGTGAGCCGATCATGGCAAGCGCCCCGGGGCCCGACGGGACCGGGGTGCTGGTGGAGTCGAAGGACCTCATCGCCCCGATGGCCGTGGATCGCAAGCCGCGCCGCGACCGGTTCGTGCTGTACGGCGACAGGGAGACCCACGGCACCTCGCTGGTGCTGCGCGACCTGGCGCCGGACCTGTACGACGATCTGCTGCAGAAACTGGCCGAGGTCAATACGGTGATGGCGATCTCGGTGCAGATGTCCCCGATGGCTCGTGATGACTCCATCGAGCGGGTCAAGCGGGCCCGTCAGGGCCTTCAGATGCAGATGATCAACGAACTCCACAAGAACGAGAAGCAGAACCTGTCCGAGCGGTTCCTGCCCCATGACCTGACGATCCAGGCCGATGAGACTGACGGGCTGCTGGAGAAGCTGGAGAACTCCAACGAGTCCCTGGTGCCGACCTGCATGGTCGTCACCGTCTTCGCCAACAGCCAGGACGAGCTCGTGGAGAACGTCGCCCAGCTGCGCGCGGTGGCCAAGCAGCGGTCCTGCCCCCTGTCGCCGTTGAGTTTCATGCAGATGGAGGGCCTCAACGAGACGCTGCCGCTGGGGGGCCGGTTCACCCCCGTCTCGTTCGACCTGACCAGCGACGCGGCGGCCATGTTCATCCCCTTCACCAATCAGGACATCGACGTGCCCGGCGGCGTGATCTACGGCACGAACCAGATCACCAAGAACCTCGTGGCGATTGACCGGTCCAGCGGCATGAACGGCAACGCGTTCATCCTGGGCACCAGCGGTGGCGGCAAGGGTTTCACCACCAAGAACGAGATCGCCCAGCTGGCGGTGGGCACCGGCGACGACATCATCGTTATCGACCCCGAGCGGGAGTACCGGCCGATCGGAGAGGCGTTCGGGGCGTCGTTCATCGACGTGTCGGCGTCCTCGAACCAGTGCATCAACCCGATGGATCTGGAGATCGATTCCCAGTCGGGCACCGACCCGATCCGGCAGAAGGCGGTGAGCGTCCTCGGCATGCTCGACACTCTGATCGGCGGGCCGGAGGGGTTGAGCCAGCACGAGCAGTCGGTGATTGATCGGTGCGTGCGCCGCTGCTACCGCCCGGAGATCCAGGGCCTGGTGGGCGAGGTGCCCACCCCGACGTTGCGGGCCCTCTACGACCAGCTCATGATCGAGGCCGGCCAGGACGACCCGGTGGCCGCCAGCGTGGCGCAGTCGCTGGAACTGTTCACGTCGGGCTCCTACTCGGGGTTCTCCAACGAGACGAACGTCGACACGAGCAACCGGTTCCTGGTCTACGACCTGTACAAGCTGGAGTCGGGACTGCGCACGTTCGGGCTGATGGTGATCCTGGACCAGATCTGGAACCGGATCGTGCGCAACCGGGCCCGGCACGTGAAGACCCACCTGTACATCGACGAGTTCCATCTCATGTTCGCCACGCCGCTGGCGGCCGAGCAGCTGCGCAGTTTCTACCAGCGGGCCCGCAAGTACGGCCTGCTGGCCACCGGGGTGACGCAGAACGTCTCGCAGCTGCTGGACTCCCCGGCGGCCACGATGATGCTGGCGAACTCCGCGATGGTGATCCTGCTGCCGATGGGAGACACGGAGCGCAACAGGATCGCCGAGTTGAAGCGGTTGAGCGAGGACGAGGCCGACGCCATCGGGGAGGAGGCCGAGCAGGGCACGGGGCTGATCCTCACCGGGCCGGCCCGGATCCCGTTCGACAACAAGATCCCCGATGATCTGCGGATCTTCGACCTGTTCGACACGAGCCCCGAGGCGATGGCCTGACATGGTCGGCCGACAGTTCGACGGGGGCGCGGGCGCGGGCCGGTTCCAC
>JAKECL010000184.1 GCA_030460725.1 Propionibacterium sp. | reverse complement strand
GTCAGCGCCGCTTCCCACACGACGGCCGCCCCTCGTTGCTGGCCAGCCACATGCCGAAGGGAATCGTGGAGCCAGCGCACGCGGTGGCACAATGGCGGGCGTCGTCACCGGAGACACCCCTCTCCGCGCAGCCCACCCCGGAAGGCCATCCGTGGACCAGAACCCAGCCTCGCCCCGCCCTCGTCCCGTGTCAGGGGCCAGACCCGCGCCGGTCCACGCGACGCCCGGAGACCCGGCTTCGGGCGAGCCCGCCTCCCCCGTGGGCAGTGCCGGCAAGCGGTTCAAGACGCGCCACCTGTCCATGATGGCCCTCGGCTCGGCCATCGGAGCAGGCTTCTTCCTGGGCACGGGTGTGGCCGTCTCGGAGGCGGGGCCCGCCGTCCTCGTCTCCTACGTGTTGGCGGCGCTCCTGGCGATCTCAGTCATGTACGCCCTGGCGGAACTCGCCGCCGCCCTGCCCTCCACCGGCTCCTTCTCCACCTATGCCGAGGCCGGGATCGGACGCTGGGCCGGATTCACGGTGGGATGGCTGTACTGGTTCACCCTGATCATGGTGCTGGGAATGGAGATCACCGGAGCCGCCGGGATCTTCGTCAACTGGTTCCCGGCCGTGCCCCAGTGGACGGTGGCGCTTGCGGTCGTCGTCGTCCTGGGTGGGGTGAACCTGCTGGCGGCAGGGGACTTCGGGGAGGTCGAGGCCTGGCTGGCAGGTGTCAAGGTCTTCACGATTGTCGCCTTCCTGGCCATCGGACTGGGCCTGGTCAGCGGCATCATCCCCGGTCGCCCGGAGTCCGTGGCGGACAACGTCCTGGGCCACGGCGGGTGGGCGCCCCACGGGCTGGCGGGTATCGCCGTGGGCCTGCTGGCCATCATCACCTCCTTCGGCGGCATCGAGATCGTCACCATTGCCGCAGCGGAGTCCGAGGAACCCCAACGTGCCATGGGGCAGGCCATCCGCTCCGTCATCTGGAGGATCCTCGTGTTCTACGTCGGCTCCGTGGTCCTCATGATCTGCCTGCTGCCGTGGAACTCCGATGAGATGCGCAGCAATCCCTTCGCCTCGGTGCTCGACATGGCGGGGATCCCCGCCGTTGGGCGCATCATGGAGGCCGTCGTCTTCGTCGCGCTGGTCAGTGCCTTCTCCGCCAACATCTACGCCTCCTCGCGCATGGCCTACTCCCTGTCCGCGCGAGGGATGGGGGCGCGCTGGCTGCTGGGCGGTTCCGTGCCTTCTGCAGCCCCTGTCCCCGAGGAGGGCGACGCCCGTTCCGTCGTCGCGCACGAGGGCGCCTCCGGTGATCTCTCACGAGGGCGCACCCCACGTCGTGCCGTGTCGGTGTCCATCGCACTGGCCCTGGTGTCGGTGGGCCTCAACTGGTGGCTCCCGGAGGCACTGCTGGGCATCCTGCTCAATGCCATCGGTATGTCACTGCTGGTCGTGTGGCTGTTCGTGGTGGTCTCCCAGATGCGCCTGCACCCCACCCTGGTGCGAGACACCACCCTGTCGATCCGGATGCCGGGCTGGCCGTGGCTGGGGTGGGTGGTCCTGGTCGCTCTGGGTGCCATCGCAGTGCTCATGGCGTGGAGCCCGTCGGGCCGCCCGCAGCTGATCGGTGTCGCCGCGCTGACAGCCCTGATCGCAGGCCTCTACACGCTGCGCCAGCACTGGCTCCTGCGCCGGGCGGCACGCGACTGACGACGCTCCCCGCGCCCCGGACCCACGGTTGCAGGGGGCGGGCGGGAACCAGGGCGGAATGTCGGGGCGTGGGTGCCAGAGGTGTGCCTCACGGGGCTTCCAGTTCTGCGAGACGTCCCGTCCCATCCGACGCCTCGCCCTGCGCGGATTCCGGCCCTGCGCGGTCCCCTACGGGTGTGGATGACGTCCAGGTGCCGGTGCCCTGAGAGATCATGAGGAGAAATACGTGGCGCGCGCCGTGCACACCGCTCGGCACGTCGCGGGGCGCAGCGCACGAGACAGTGCCGGGCACACCGAGGGGAGGAATAGGGATGGGACAGCGACGAGGAGGCCACGGGCCGGGTTCTCCGGGTCGTGGGGCCTGGGAACGCCACCGGTCCCGCGCGGCCGACATCGCCGTGTCCCTCCTCGCCCTGGCCGCCCTGGTATGGGCCTGCGCCCCTGGGGTGGGACCGGATCTCCTGGGACTGCAGCAGCGTTGGGGGTGGCCCGCGCCCACCTCCGGCGGAGAACTCGCCGAACTACCCCCCACGGAGGTTGTCACGGCGCTGCGCTCCCTTCCCACCCGGGACGGGGAGGACATCCCCGACTACCGTCGAGAGGCCTTCGGAGCCCGGTGGGCCGACACCGACCACAACGGCTGCGACACCCGCAACGACATCCTCGCCCGGGACCTGGCGCGGCCGGTGTTCAAGCCGGGAACACATGACTGCGTGGTGTTGTCGGGCACGCTGGCCGAGCCCTACACAGGCCGCACCATCGACTTCGTCCGCGGGGAGGGGACGTCGGAGATGATCCAGATCGACCATGTCGTCGCCCTGGCAGATGCCTGGCGGTCCGGCGCCTGGCAGTGGGAACCCGCACGGCGCCAGGACTTCGCCAATGACCTGCTGAACCTCCTGGCCGTGGACGGGGAGGCCAACCAGGACAAGGAGGCCGCCCGCGCCGACCAGTGGCTCCCCGAGGACCGGGACTTCCACTGTCCCTACATCGCGCGCCAGGTCGTGGTGAAGGCCGCCTGGGGACTCAGTGTCACGAACTCCGAGCGCGAGGCAATGGCCGATGTGCTGGCAGCATGCCCCGACCAGGCTCTGCCGACGCGCTGAAGGACCTGCCTGTGTCCGACACCCCGGGCCGCCTGTTCCCTCGACCGGTCCTGCCACCCGGCGCTGGAGGTGGGACTGGTGCCCTCGGGCTCGGGCTCGGGCTCGGGGTGCCGGGGCCTGTCCGGGTGGATCTCCGGAGCCCGGTTCAGGGACACCCGGGCTCGCGCTGGGCAGAAGCTCGGCGCCGGGCGCGAACCATCTGGGGAGCCGAGCGTGTTGCGCAGCTGACCCGCCTCGAATGACAGGTCGGGGCCTCGCGCGGTTCGCGGAGCTCGGCGTCCCGCATCCGCGAATGCCTGCCCCGTGTGCGCCTGCCCCTCACAACCACCCGGACTCCGTGGCCAGGCGCACGGCCTCCGCGCGGGTGCGCGCCCCCGTCTTGGTCATGGCCGCGCTGATGTGGTTGCGCACGGTGCCCTGGCTCAGGCCCACATCGGCGGCGATGTCGGCGATGGTTCCGCCCCCGGCGACCGCGCGCAGCACCTCCACCTCGCGGTCCGTCAGGGGCGAGGAGCCGCGGGTGAGGGTCTCCACCGCCAGGGTCGGGTCGATGACCCGCTCCCCGCGCGCGACCCTGCGCACCGCATCGGCCAACTGCTCCGAGGGCGCGTCCTTGACCACGAATCCGGAGGCCCCGGCATCCAGTGCGCGCTGCACGTAGCCGGGGCGACCGAAGGTGGTGAGCATGAGGATCCGGGTGCGCGGGAACCTGCTGCGCAGCGCCTCGCAGGCCGTGATCCCGTCCATCACGGGCATCTCGACATCCATGAGCACCACGTCCACCTCGCCGCAGTGTTGCGCGAGGAGCTCGACGGCGGCCCGCCCGTCGCCCGCCTGACCCACCACCTCGATGTCGGGTTCCAGGTCCAGCAGGATCGCCAGCGCGCCGCGCACCATCGCCTGGTCGTCCACCACCAGGACGCGCAGCGCGGGGGCGTCGCCCTCGTCGATGGGGAGGGACGCGGAGAAGGGCGGCAGGCTCGCGCTCATCGCGCCAACTCCAGGGTGACCACCCATTCCCCGCCGCGCGGCCCCCACTCCAGGGTGTCCCCCGGCCCCAGGCGCGCGCGCAGCCCCTCCAACCCCGTCCCGCTGCCCGCGGTGGTCCGGGAGGTGCGGGCCGAGTAGCCGTCGTTGCGGACCTCGACCCCCTGCGCAGACAGGGTGACGAGGACCCGGGAGGGTTCGGCGTGCAGCAGTGCGTTGGTCGTGGCCTCACGGATCGTGTGGGCGACGAGGGTGGCGGGCAGGCCGGGAGCGGGTTCGCCCCGGGGATCGACCTCCAGGATGACACCGGCCGAGGTGAGCAGATCGCGGGCGGAGTCGAGCTCTGCCGAGGGGGTGAGCATGCGGTTGGCGGAGACCACCGAGCGCACGTCCCCCAGTGCTGTGCGCGCGAGGTCGGTGAGGTCGTCGAGCTGGGCCCGCGCATCCTCGATGCGCCCGGCATCCAGCAGGCGCCCGGTGAGGTCCGCCTTGACGGTGATGCCGGTCAGCGTGTGGCCCAGGATGTCGTGAAGGTCGGCGCTCATGCGGGTGCGCTCACGCTCCTCCGACAGGGCCAGGGCCTGTCGGTGCTCCACCGAGGTGCGGCGGTCGTAGTCGATGGAACTGCGTGCGAGGAAGCACACGAGGCCCGTCACCAGGGGGGAGAGCACGGACAGGAAGAGGTCCGACAGCGGCGAGGGCGTGAGGAGGACCGAGGCGCCGCCGAACCCGATGATCACCGCATTGCCCGGGAGGACCAGGCGCCGAGGTGCCAGCAGTGTCCAACTCGCCGCGAAGTAGGACAGCAGGTAGGCGTTCCCCCCGACTCCCGCACGCACTGTGGCCCAGATCAGCAGCAACTGCAGGACGAACATGGCGCCCATGCAGCCCACGAGCTGGACCGACACGGAACTGGCCTGGGGCGCAGGTGGGTTGAGCACCCACGTTGCGACATAGACCGCGGCGAATGCCAGCGTGATCCACAGGATCGGCGCACCCGTGCTGCTGGTCACGCCGAGCTGGATGGCGGTGGCGATGGGGAAACCCAGGAACACCATGAAGGGCACCGCCCACAACAGGGAGATGACGTTGGAGTCCGGGTCGAGGCCCATCAGGCGTCGTCGGGTCGGCG
>JAKECL010000183.1 GCA_030460725.1 Propionibacterium sp. | reverse complement strand
GCTGCGGGGGCGCTGCCCCACAGGCCGTGGCCCCCGACTCCACACAGGCGGCTGCGGCTGCCGCCGAGCGCGACCCGCTGGCTGAGGCCGAGGACCTCTTCGCCTGGGTCGACGGCGTTGAGGCAGCGGCGCACAATGCCCGCGAGGACAGCGCGAAGCTCTCGCGGTCGGACCGTATCGACCGGCTCCTCCTGCACCCCCTGGTCGGCATTCCCGTCTTCTTCGCTCTCATGTGGCTGCTCTTCAAGGTGGCGGGCGAATGGGTGGGCCCGGTCCAGGACTTCTTCGACGGGCTCTTCTCCTCCCAGGACGAGGGCGCGTTCTCCTTGGCCAATGGTCTGACCTCGGTGCTGGGAGCCATGGGTGCGCAGGACACCTGGGTCAAGGGTCTGCTGGTGGATGGCCTGTGCACGGGCCTGGGCGTCGTGGCCTCCTTCCTGCCGCTGATGTTCGTCATCTTCCTGATGATCTCCCTGCTGGAGGACTCCGGGTACATGGCCCGGGCGGCGTTCCTGGGGGACCGCGTCATGCGAGCCATCGGTCTCGACGGGCGCGTCATCCTGCCCCTCATCATGGGGTTCGGCTGCAACCTGCCCTCCCTGGCCGCCACACGGACGTTGCCCAACGCGCGCCAGCGCCTGGTGACGACGCTGATCATCCCCTACACCTCCTGTGCGGCCCGTCTGACGATCTACCTGATGATCGCGCGCATCTTCTTCCCCGAGAACACGGGCACGGTCGTCTTCGGCCTCTACCTGTTGTCCTTGGTCATGGTGGTCGTGGGTGCCCTGGCACTGAAGCCAATCCTCAACCGGGAGGCCTCCCACGCGCCGCTCATGCTGGTGCTGCCCTCCTACCAGGTGCCCCGCGTCGCGGTGACGCTGAAGTCGACGACCCTGCGGGCCTGGTCCTTCGTGAAGGGAGCAGGCAAGATCATCGTCGTCATGACGCTGGTCGTGTGGTTCATGTCGGCGATCCCGGTGGTCGCAGGTCACTCCTTCGCAGACTCCGACCTGCCCATGGAGGACTCCCTCTACGGGCGCACCGCCCAGGTGCTGGTGCCCGCCTTCGAGCCCACGGGTTTCGGCGAGTGGCACATGACAGGCGCTCTGATGACAGGTTTCGTCGCCAAGGAGACGGTGATCTCCTCCATCGTCACCTCCTACAACATGGATCCCGAGACACAGGGTGGAGATGCTGAGGACGGCGGGACGGACCTGGGTTCCCTGCCCGACCTGGTGCGTGGTTCCTTCGAGAAGTCCGCGGGGGACGCTGCGCCGCTGGCGGCATTCGCCTTCCTGGTCTTCGTCCTGACCTACACACCGTGTCTGGCAACCGTTGCCGAGCAAGCACGTCAGATCGGCGGAAAGCTCACCTCGATGGCCGTCGTCGTGCAGTTGGCCGCGGCATGGATCCTGGCCACGGCGATCTTCCAGATCGGACGGCTGTTCCTGTGAGATCAGCCGTGCTGGTCGCCCCTGGCGCGCAGGGCCGCGTGCGTCCCGGCAACCCAGGTGCCCGCCAGCGGGTGTTCCAGGCATTGCGTCGCGGGGTGACCGTGAACGCCGCAGCGGCCGAGGCAGGCGTCCCGCTGGCCCTCGCCGAGGTCATGGTGGACGAGATGCGTCGAACGGGTCTGCTCCAGGACGCGACCTCGCTGTGTGCCTCCGGTCTGGGGGCCTGCTCGGGTGGGGACTCCGAGGAGGTGCGGGTGCATTGCGCAGGTTGTCCCATGCTCCCGCTGTCCCCCCGTCCACGTCGCACGCAGGCCTGATCCCCGGCGTCCGCGGCGCGGCACCGGTCATCGTGGTCGGGCCCACCGCGCCACCCGTCCGGGAACTGCATGTGCTCCCGGAGTGGTCCCGGAGTGGTCCCGCGGGGTGGCGGGCGGGGTTGCGGGCTCCGGCACTCAGGTGCGAGCAGCTGCACCGTCGCGCAGCAGCGTCGCCAGGTGCACACCGCCGCGCCCGGCCAGCTGTTCGGCCTGGGTGCGGCAACTGAAGCCATCGGCCAGGTAGAGCGCGCCGGGGTGGTCCTCCAGCGCCGGGAGCAGGGAGTCCTGCGCGACACGGACCGAGACCTCGTAGTGTCCGCGCTCCATCCCGAAGTTCCCGGCCAGGCCACAACAACCGTCCAGCTGGGTGACCGTGGCGCCCAGGCTGTCCAGCAGGGACCGGTCCGCCGCCCACCCCATCACCGAGTGGTGGTGGCAGTGGGGCTGGGCCACGATCTCCACACCCGTGAGGTCCGGAAGGGTGCGCTCCGTCTCCGGCACGGTGGCCAGCACTTCGGCCAGGGTGCGCACGGCGTCGGCCACGGCGCGGGCCCGGGGGTCCTGGGGCAGCAGGTCCAGCAGGTCGTCACGCAGGACCGCCGTGCAGGAGGGCTCCACCCCGATGATCGGGATGCCGTTGACGGCATAGGGGCCGAGCTTGCCGAGCAGGTCCTCCAGCCGCCGCTTCGCTCCGTCCAGCTGTCCGGTGGTGATCCAGGTGAGCCCGCAGCACACGTCGGGGGGCAGGAGGACCGTGAAGCCATTGGCCTCGAGGACCTCCACCACCGCACGGGCCCCGGTGTCGTCGAGCGTCTGTGAGAAGGAGTCGGCCCAGACCACCACGTGGCGCGGAGAGCCTTCGGTGACAACGGTGGTGCTCCGCGTCCTCGAGTGGGCGTCGGCCGGGGCCGCACCCCTCCCACCCTGTCCGCCACCGCGGGCCGTCACCGTCCCCCTCCGCATCGACGAGGGCGGCACCGTGGTGTCCAGGCCGCGTCGCCGGGCCCATGCCTGGAAGGTGCCCGCCTGCAGGGCGGGCATGGGGCGACGCGGATCCAGGCCGATGAGGCGGAAGGCGGTGCGGCGCAGGGGGGCCAGGGACATCAGGGCATTCGCGACGGCCGCCAGACCCGGCAGCCGTGCCGTCATCCGTGTCCACATGGGCAGGCGACCCAGTGTGTAGTGGGAGAGAGGGCGCAGGTGTCCGCGGTAGCGGCGGAAGTAGGTCTCGGAGCGGTACCTCGCCATGTCCACGCCCGCCGGGCAGTCCGAGGAGCAGGCCTTGCAGGCCAGGCACAGGTCCAGTGCCTCCAACACCTCGGGGGAACCCACCCAGGAGATGAGTTCACCGTTGGCGGCATCCTGGAGGGTCCGCGCCCTGCCGCGGGTGACGTCCTTCTCGTCGTGTGTCGCCTTCCAGCTGGGGCACATGAAGGTCCCCGGGATGTCAGCACGGCACTTGCCGACCCCGGTGCAGCGGTGGACCGCGGTGGTGAAGTCGCCGTGGTCCTCGGTGAAGGAGAATCCGCCTGCTGCGGGCTGGGGTCGCGCCGCAGGGCGGCGCAGGAAGTCGTCGAGCAGGTCGATTCCGGGCCGCACGTCCGCATGTGGGGAGGCGTTCCTCTGCCGGGCCAGGACGCCCTCACCGCTGCCACCCGCGTGCCCGTCCCCGGGCGCCGGTTCGAGCGGAGCGGTGAGCACCCCCGGGTTCAGCAGGTTCTGGGGGTCGAAGAGGTGCTTGACGTGGGCGAAGAGGTCCAGCAACTCCGCGGAGTACATGAATCGCAGCAGTTCTGTCCGTGCCCTGCCGTCCCCGTGCTCACCGGAGACGGACCCCCCGTGGGCCGCACACACCTGTGCCGCCCTCTCCAGGAAATGACGCGAGTGGAGGACGCCCTGGTCGGTGTGCAACGGCAGGTCCAGGCGCACGTGCACGCAGCCGTCCCCGAAGTGACCGTAGAGCAGGCCGTCGATCCCGAACTCCGCCATGAGGGCGGTGAAGTCACGCAGGTAGTCCCCGAGCCTGGCAGGAGGGACGGCGGCGTCCTCGAAGCCCGGCCAGGCCTGCTCGTTCCCGGTGTCCTCGATCGTGTCCAGGGGTGTCCGGCCCCCCAGACCGGCCCCGTCGGCGCGGATCCGCCACAGGGCGGAGGCCTGTGAACCGGGGGGGTAGACGGCGGTGGCATCCGTGTGGGCGGAGTCGGCCAGGGCATGCGCGCGTGCCAAGGAGTCCTCGGGTGAGTCGCCCCCGACCTCGCACAGCAGCCAGCCGGCTCCCGCGGGCAGGGCGGGCACGGAGCCCGGGCCGGAGTGCTGGCGCACCACGTCGACCAGGCGGGAGTCCATGCCCTCCACCGCCAAGGGATGGTGCGCGAGCACCGTGGGCACGTCGTCGGCGGCGGCGACCATGTCCGGATAGCCCAGGCCCACCAGCACCGGAGCGGTGGGCAACTCCACCAACCGCACCGTGATCCGCAGGACGGTGACCAGGGTGCCCTCGGTGCCCACCAGCATGGCGGCCAGGTTGCCGTGGCCCTCGGGCGTGAGGTGCTCCAGGGAGTATCCCGACACCTGGCGTCCGAAGGCCCCCAGTTCCTGTCGGATCAGTGCGAGGTTGCCCCGAACCAGCTGTGCCAGACCGGGGATCTGCGAGAGGTCCCCTGAAGTGGTGGCTGTGAAGCGCCTGCCCGTGCCGTCCACGCACTCCAGGGACACGATGTTGTCGGCAGTGCGCCCCCAGGCCGTGGCATGGGGCCCGCAGGCGTTGTTGCCGACCATACCGCCGATGGTGGCGCGGTTCTGGCTGGAGGGATCGGGCCCGAAGCGCAGCCCGTGGGGGGCGGCGGCGCGCTGCAGGGTGGACTGGATGCACCCGGGTTCCACGACTGCGGTGCGTGCCACCGGATCGATGGACAGGACCCGGTCCATGTGGCGCGAGAAGTCCAGGACGATTCCCGGCCCGATGGCATTGCCCGCGCAGGACGTGCCGCCCCCGCGGTTGGTGACCGGGACCCGGTGCGCGCGAGCCAGGTCCAGGGCCGCCAGGACGTCAGGAATCCCCGCGGGGAAGACGACGGCCAGCGGCGGGACCCGGTAGTTGCCCGCATCGGTGGAGAAGCGCGCACGAGTGCCGCGGGTCGCGTCGACCTCCCCCTCCAGGGCCTCCACCAGCTGGTCCAGGAAGGTCCGCGTGGCGG
>JAKECL010000182.1 GCA_030460725.1 Propionibacterium sp. | reverse complement strand
CGATGGCGACAGCCGCCACGCGCAGCACCTCAGTGGTGATCTCCTTGACCTTCGCATCCAGGAGCCCTCGGAACAACCCCGGGAACGCCAGGACATTGTTGATCTGGTTGGGGTAGTCCGAGCGTCCTGTCGCAACGATGCGGGCGTGACGGGCAGCCTCCAGGGGGTCCACCTCGGGGGTGGGATTGGCCAGCGCGAAGACAATCGCATCGTCAGCCATGGTCGCCACGTCATCCCCCGTCAGGAGGTCACCGTGGGAGACCCCGATGAACACGTCGGCGCCGGCCAGGCCCTCCTGCAGGGTGCCGTGGACGTGACGTGGGTTGGTGTTCTCCGCCAACCAGCGACGTGAAGGATGCATGCCCTCCGTGTCGTCCCCGGACAGGGCACCACTGCGGCCGTACCCGACGATGTCGGTGGCCCCCTGGGCCTGCAGCAACTTGATGATTGCCGAGCCCGCGGCACCCACGCCGGAGACCACGATGCGCACATCGGCAATGTCCTTGCCCACGATGCGCAGGGCGTTCAGCAGTGCCGCCAGCACCACGATCGCCGTCCCGTGCTGGTCGTCGTGGAAGACAGGGATGTCCAGCTCCGCGCGCAGGCGCTCCTCGATCTCGAAGCAGCGCGGGGCGGAGATGTCCTCCAGGTTGATGCCGCCGTAGGCCGGGGCGATCGCCTTGACGATGGCGATGATCTCCTCGGTGTCCTTCGTGTCCAGGACCACCGGCCAGGCGTCCACCCCACCGAAGCGCTTGAACAGCACGGCCTTGCCCTCCATCACCGGCAGGGCCGCCTCCGGTCCGATGTCGCCCAGACCCAGGACGGCAGTACCGTCGGAGACCACGGCCACCGTGTTGGCCTTCATGGTGAGCAGGTGCGCCTTGGCCGGGTTGTCGTGGATGGAGGTGCACACCCGTGCCACTCCCGGGGTGTAGACGCGGGAGAGGTCGTCGCGGTTGCGCAGGGGCACCTTGGAGTGGACCTCGATCTTGCCGCCGATGTGGGCCAGGAAGGTCTGGTCGGCCACCGACTGGGTGTCGACACCTGGCAGGGAGTCCAGGATGCGCTCCACCTCGCGACGATGGGCGGAATCGCGCATGTCGCAGGTGAGGTCCACCGTGACCAGACCTCGGTCGGAGTCCGCGACATCCAGGCCCTTCACCTGGGCCCCGGTCTCCGCGACGGCGTCGATGACGTCGGAGACCGACGAGGTCGACTCATCAACCCGGAGTCGGTAGGAGGCTGTGTAGGAAGGAGAAGTGCGCATGGATTCCTCGGTGCTTGCTGTCAGGGTGGATGTCCGAGTGCACCGCAGTGTGCACATGTGAGGGGCCTTCGCGGTACGCCTCGGACCGGCCCGGGAATTGTATGTCCTGCGCCCGTGTGGGAGCAGTCCTCGACCAGTCCACGGACACCGACATCCGATGACACCGCGACGCGCGGGACATGACCCCGGCCCCATGACCTATGCGGGCGAGGAGTCTCGCACACGGCCGATGCCGGCGAAGAGGCGCGCAGTCATCGAGGGGCGTCCCCTGCGCCGCGAGTACAGGTCGAAAGACACCGCGATGAGGAGCACCAGCCCCTTGATCACCTGCGCGCGGTCCGAGCCCACACCCAGCAGCATGAGCCCGTTGTTGAGCACCGCCATCACCAGGCCACCCAGAATCGCCCCGTTGACGGTCCCCATACCTCCGCTCACGGCCGCACCGCCGATGAACACCGCTGCAATGGCGTCAAGCTCCCACAGGGTGCCGTCCTGGGGACCGGCAGCCGTCGAGCGTCCGGCGAAGATCATGCCCGCCAGTGCTGCGAGCACACCCATGTTCACCATGACCGCGAACTGCACCCGTCGGATGTCCACCCCGGACAACGCCGCCGCGACGGGGTTTCCCCCCACCGCGTAGACATGCCGGCCGAATGCCGTGCGCCGGGTGAGCACGTCGTAGAGGAACACGAGGGCCATGAGGATGACCCCGGACACCGGGAAGGACGTTCCCGGGTTCCCGGTCCCGAACAGCCACACCAGCGCCCCCACCACCACCACGATCACCACGATGCGCGCCGCGGGGATCCAGGGCTCGGGTTCCCCACCGTGAAGGTTGACGCGGCGACGGTAGCGTCTGGTCTCCACCATGGCCAGGCTGGCGGCCACCACCAGCCCCAGGAGCAGGGTCGAATTGTTCACCTGTGTCCAGGCGGGCCCCCACTCGGGGAGATGGCCGGCCCCCATGAAGCGGAACTCCTCAGGCACCGACACCGACAGAGCCCGTGACTCCCACAGCAGTGCCCCACGAAAGATCATCATCCCGGCCAGGGTCGTGATGAAGCCGGGGATACCGACCTCGGCCAACCAGAAACCCTGCCACGCCCCGATGAGCGCCCCCAGCACGATCCCCAGGAGCAGTCCCACCCACCAGGGCAGGCCCAGGTTGTGCATGACCAGGGCCACCGTCATCGACACGAAGGCTGCCACCGACCCCACCGAGAGGTCGATCTGGCCGATGACGATCACCAGGACCATCCCAACCGCCAGGATGAGGACGTAGGCGTTTCCGGTGACCAGATTCTGTGCATTCGAGGACGTCAGCATGCGCCCGCCCGTGGCGACCTGGAACACTGCGAGCAGTCCCACCAGCAACACCACCAGGACGTGGAGCTGTGAGTTGTCGCCGAACAACCGTCGAACAATCCCCATCGGTCCTCGTATCCCTCATCGTCGCGTCGGCCGACCCGGCACTCCGCTGTCCACGACACATCCTAGGGGTGCCCGGGCCGGTGGCACCGCCGTTCGACCTCCTCGAACCGGCTGGACCCGCAGCACCCGGGTGCTCCGGGGGCGCTCCGGGACTCCTGCGGGGCTCGGGCCCACCGGCCGTGGAACACGTGCCCCTGACCCGCCGGAACTGCTACTTTGAGGCGGTGAGTGGAAGTACCGGACCGACCGGGTCCCAGGCGTCGCTGCGCGAGGCCAACAGCGCACGCATCGTCGACGCCGTGAAGCGCTACGGCCACATCACACAGGTCGAACTCGCAGCTGCCACAGGCCTCTCCCCCGCCACCGTCTCCAACATCGTCAAGAGTCTGCAGGTCCAGGGGGTGGTCCACACCCAGAACACGGTGCGCTCGGGCAGACGGGCCCAGATGGTCACCCTGGCCCGGGCGACCGGACTCGCAGTGGGGACCTACATCGGACGGCGTGCCCTCCATGTCATCGTCGCCGACGCCACTCAGGAGGCCATCGCCGAGCAGGTCCTCCCCCTGCCTGTCGACCACCGCGTGGACACGACGCTGGACCGGGCGGCCATGCTCGTCATGGAACTCACCGAGGGACTGGGCGCCCAGCTGTCAGAACTCATCGGTATCGGGGTGGCACTGCCGGCACCGGTGGATCCCGGGACCCAGCGCGTGGCCGTGCGCGGACTCATGCGGGACTGGGACCAGGTGGATGTGCGCGATGTGCTCTCGCGGCGTCTGGACCGTCAGGTCGTCGTCGACAATGATGCCAATGCCGGCGCAGTGGCCGAGGCGCGTTACGGAGGACTGCGAGGGGTCTCCAGCGGTGTCTACGTCCGGGCCTCCTACCAGACCGGTGCCGGCATCATCCTGGACGGCCACCTCCATCGCGGTCCCCACGGCACCGCCGGCGAGATCGGACATACACAGGTCTCCCCCCAGGGCCCCATCTGCCGGTGCGGGGCACGCGGATGCCTCAACACCGTGGTCGGTGCCGACGCGCTGATCGATCTGTTGCGCATCTCCCGTGGTCCTCTCTCCCTTCGTGACCTCATCACCTTCGCAAACGAGGGCGACCCCGGCTGTCGTCAGGTCTTGGCCGATGCCGGATCGATCATTGGTGGAGTCGTCGCCGACCTGGCGACCTGGAGCGACCTGGAGCGAATCGTCGTGGGCGGCGAGCTGGTTGAAGCCGGCGACGTGTTCCTCGGCCCCATGCGCGACACGGTCACCGGCAGGCCGCTCCTGGCCACGTCAGAGATCACGCTGCTCCCCTCCAGCCTGGGGGAACGCACGGAAGCTCTGGGAGCATTCGCCCTGGCAATGGATGCATTCGGCCAGCACTACACGACAAAGGAGAGCTCATGAGCACCGAGGTTCCGCTGCTCACCCTGGACTCGGTGTCCAAGAGCTTCGGGGGGGTCCAGGCACTGGACAGTGTCAACCTGGTGGTCCGACGCCACGAGGTGGTGGCCCTGGTCGGTGACAATGCTGCCGGCAAATCGACCATCGCACGGATGGTCGCCGGCGTCTACGGACCGACCTCAGGGAGGATCCTGCTGGACGGGGAGCCTGCGGAGATCCCCTCCACCCAGGCGGCCCACCTCCTGGGCATCGCGAACGTGTTCCAGGAGCTCGCCCTGTGCGACAACCTCGATGTCACCGCGAACATCTTCCTGGGCCGCGAGCTGCGCTCGGGACGCCTGCTGGACGATGACCGCATGGACCAGCTCGCACGTGAGTACCTGGACCGCCTCAACAGCCGGATCCCCGATGTCCACACACCCCTCTACCAGCTCTCTGCAGGCCAGCGACAGTGCGTCGCGATCGCCCGCACGCTGGTGGCCGACCCACGTCTGGTGATCCTCGACGAACCCACCGCCTCCCTGTCGGTCACCCAGACCGCCGAGGTCCTCACCCACATCGAGCGTCTGCGTGACCTGGGCATGGGCGTCATCTTCATCTCCCACAACCTCACCGATGTCCGGGCAGTGGCCGACCGCATCGAGGTGCTGCGCCATGGCCGCAACAACGGTTCGTTCGACGCCCGCGAGGCCTCCTACGAGGAGGTCATCGCAGCAATGACCGGAGCCACCCGCATCCAGCTCTGAGTACACGCACACCTTGTGCGGACACGGGTGTGGCCCCCCCCCCCGCGGGGGGGGGGGGCCCCCCCGAACACCACAAGAAAAGTGCCATAACGGGGGTTTACCCCCACAAGGGGGGGGGGTGGTGGAT
>JAKECL010000181.1 GCA_030460725.1 Propionibacterium sp. | reverse complement strand
TCCCGCCGCGACCGGTGTCCCCGCCGCTGGCACGCCGCTGACCACCGCTTTCGGTCGCATCGACGAGGACGGCAACGTGTGGGTGACGGATGGGGGATCCCAACGCCAGATCGGGAGCTATCCGGACGGCGTCCCCGAGAATCCCTTCGCTCTGTACACCCGTCGCTTCCTGGACCTGGAGGCCACGGTCCGGCTCTTCGAGGACCGCCTGCCCCAGCTCGGCGCCAAGGACATCGACCAGACGCTGTCCACCCTGCGCCAGGCAGTGGTCGCGCCCGCCGCCATCGGTGACCTCCCGGCGCTGCGTGCCCGTGTGGAGGAGCTGGCCGAACGAGCCGAGGAACGCAAGAAGCAGGCCCATGCCGAACGCCAGGCGGCCCGCACGGCGGCCCTGGCGGAGCGCACAGCCCTGGTGGAGCGTGCGGAGCAGCTGGTTGCCCAGGACCCCGAGCGGATCCACTGGAAGCAGACCGGCCAGCAGCTGCGTGACCTCCTGGAGGAGTGGAAGGGCCTGCAGCGGCGCGGACCCCGCCTGGACAAGGCCACCGAGGACGAGCTCTGGAAGCGCTTCTCCGGTGCGCGCACGCTCTTCGACCGACGCCGCCGACAGTTCTTCTCCGCCCTCGACCAGCAGCAGTCCCAGGCGAAGTCCCTCAAGGAGTCCCTCATTGCCGAGGCCGAGGCACTCCAGACCTCCACGGACTGGGGGGCGACCTCTGCTGCCTACCGTGGGCTGATGGATCGTTGGAAGGCGGCCCCGCGAGCCTCCCGCAAGGAGGATGACGCCCTGTGGGCGCGCTTCCGTGCAGCCCAGCAGGTGTTCTTCGACGCACGTCGCGCCAAGGACGAGGCAGCCGACTCCGAGTACCACGACAACCTGCGGGCCAAGGAGACGCTCCTGGAGGAGGCCGAGTCACTGCTGCCTGTCACCGACCCCGATACCGTCAAGCCCCTGCTGCGGGGGATCCAGGACCGCTGGGACGAGATCGGACGGGTCCCCGGATCCGACGTCTCGCGGATCGAGGGACGCATGAGGGCCGTCGAGGACGCCGTGCGCCAGGCCGAGGACAGGGAGTGGAAGCGCTCCAACCCGGAGACCCGCGCGCGCGCCGAGGGAATGCTCGGCCAGCTCCAGCAGCAGGTGGAGGACCTGGAGGCGGATCTCGCCACCGCCACGGCCGCGGGGGACACGCGGCGGGCGGGCGAGCTGCAGGACACGCTCACGACGAAGAAGGCCTGGCTCGACCAGATCCAGGGCACGATCGGCTGACGGATGATCCTCAGTGTGATCCCCACGCCCTTCTTCGGGGCGAACTGCATGGTGCTGCTGCCCGGCCAGGGAGGGGCAGCACTGGTCGTGGATCCCTCCGCCGGGGTCCTCGACTCGATCAAGGCCGTCCTGCGGACCCATGATGCCCGCGTGGGCGCTGTCCTGTGTACCCACGGGCACCCCGACCACGTCTGGGATGCGGCCGAGGTGTCCTCCTGGGCGGGGACGGACCAGGATCTCACCCCGTCCCCGGTGTGGGTCCCGGGCCCGGACCTGTACCGCATGGACGATCCTCTGGCCGGGGTGCCGATGCGTCCCGAGGCACTCGACCTCGTCTGGCAGCGACCCGAGGACCTGCGGGCAGTGCCCGGGAGCACCTTCGAGCCCGTGCCGGGTCTCAGGCTCCTGATGGTCCCCGCCCCAGGACACACGGAGGGCTCCGCCGTCTTCCTGGCAGAGGGGGACCTGCATGTGGACGTGGGAGGGGAGACCGTGGTGGAACGCCCGGACGGGACGCCGTGGGCGCTCACCGGTGACGTCCTCTTCGCTGGTTCCGTGGGTCGCACGGACCTGCCGGGTGGGGACGAGGTCCAGATGCGCCACACGCTGCGCACCCTGGCCAACGCCGTGGATCCTGCCACCGTGGTGCTGCCCGGGCACGGTCCGTGGACGACCATGGCCCGTGAGCTCGAGTCCAACCCCTACCTCGCCCGGGCGCGCCGCATCGGCTGAGGCCGCCCGGTGCCCGTCGCCATCCCCGGGATGCGGGCACCGGGGGTCCCGGACGTGGGATGATGGCCCCATGGCACGCACCTCCCTCTCCGGATTCCCCGAATGGCTCCCCGATGGTCGCATCGTCGAACAGGCAGTCCTCGACCATCTCCGACGCGTCTTCGAACTGCACGGCTTCGCAGGCATCGAGACCCGGGCGGTGGAGACCCTGGAACAGCTGGAGTCCAAGGGTGAGACCTCCAAGGAGGTCTACGTCCTGGAGCGCTTGCAGGCCCTGAAGGAGCGGGAGTCCGGGGCCCGTCCCTCCCATGAACGGCGTATGGGTCTGCACTTCGATCTCACCGTCCCCTTCGCCCGTTACGTCATCGAGAACGCGAACGACCTCGACTTCCCCTTCAAGCGATACCAGATCCAGAAGGTCTGGCGGGGTGAGCGCCCCCAGGAGGGGCGCTTCCGCGAGTTCACCCAGGCCGACATCGACGTCGTCGGCAACGGCGAGCTGCCCTTCCATTTCGAGGTCGAACTCCCCCTGGTCATGGCCGAGGCCCTCACGACCCTGCCGATCCCACCGGTGCACATCCTGGTCAACAACCGCAAGGTCGTCCAGGGGATCTGCGAGGGCGTGGGTGTCGTCGATGTCGAAGCGGCCCTGCGCGGTCTGGACAAGCTCGACAAGATCGGTCCCCAGGGCGTCTCCGAGGAGCTCGCGGAGTCCGGCATCACCGGTGAACAGGCCGCCACCCTCCTGGCGATGGCGGAGATCGCCTCGGACTCCCCGGCCGAGATCCGGGCCCGCGTCGCAGGACTGGGGGTCGGGGGTGCTCTCCTGGAGGAGGGGCTCGGCGAGCTCTGCGACCTGCTGGCCACAGCAGGTGAGCGCATGCCCGGTGTGGTCATCGCGGACCTGAGGATCGCCCGGGGCCTGGACTACTACACCGGCTCCGTGTACGAGACGGTGGTGGAGGGCCACGAGGACCTCGGGTCCGTGTGCTCGGGGGGGCGCTACGACTCCCTGGCCACCGACGGGAAGCGCACCTACCCCGGGGTGGGTCTCTCCGTCGGCGTGTCGCGTCTGGTCTCCCGCATGCTCTCGGTCCCCTTGGTGCGTGCCACCCGCAAGGTCCCCACCGCGCTCCTCGTCGCCGTCATCGACGAGGACGAGCGCCACCGTTCCGACGAGGTCGCCGCCCGTATGCGCTCCCGTGGGATTGCCTGCGACGTGTCGCCCGCCGCCTCGAAGTTCGGCAAGCAGATCCGTCACGCGGACCGCCGCGGCATCCCCTTCGTGTGGTTCCCGGGCGCTCCGGGCGAGCCTGACACGGTCAAGGACATCCGCACGGGTGAGCAGGTGGAGGCCGACTCGCTGACCTGGCAGCCACCGGCCGAGGACCTTGCTCCCCGTATCGAGGCCATCGGCTGAGGCCATGGACCGTCTCGACCACCTCCATGTGCTGAGGGGGGCATTGGAGGGGGCCGCCCTGGACCTCCCCACACCTGCGGCCCCAGCAGGTGAGCGGGAACGCTCACGCGCGGTCCGGCGACTGGGCGACCACCTGATCCCCAGGCTGGCGGATGCGGACGCACCACTGCTGGTGGTGATCGGTGGATCCACCGGTGCCGGGAAGTCCACGGTCCTCAACTCCCTGCTCGGCTCAGTGGTGTCCGCCTCCTCCGCGATCCGTCCCACCACGCGCAGACCGCTCCTGGTCCATCGCAGGGAGGACGCCGACTGGTTCCGTCCCCAGCGCATCCTGCCGGGCCTTCCCCGCGAGACGGTCGTGGGTTCCTCCGCCCCCTCCACCCCGGGGGAGGGCACCGTCGGCCTGGAGGTGCGCGAGGTCGACTCCCTGCCACCGGGCATGGCCGTCCTGGATGCCCCGGACCTGGACTCGGTGGTGGAGGACAACCGGGTGCTGGCCCGCCAGTTGCTGGACGCCGCGGATCTGTGGGTGTTCGTGACCACTGCTGCGCGCTACGCAGACGCCGTGCCGTGGGAGGTCCTGGGACAGGCGGCGGGTCGTGACATCGCGGTGGCGGTTGTCCTCAACCGTGTGCCGCCCACAGCCGCGGAGGAGGTGGAGGAGGACCTGCGTCGGATGATGGCAGCGCGGGGGATCGCTTCCGCGCCCGTCATCACGGTCGAGGAGCAGCCGCTGCACGGCGGCCTGCTGCCTCCCACCGCCTTGGACCGTCTGCGCAGCTGGCTGGAGAGCCTGGGCTCCGATGCGCACACCCGGGCGGAGGTCGCCCGACGCACCTTGGCGGGGTCGGTGGGTGAAGTCCTCGACGGGGTGGAGATCGTCGAGGGGGCGCTGGCGGAGCACGACTCCGCCCTGCAGGTGGCACTCGGGCATCTGGAGGATGCACGCACGGCGTCCCTGGCCCGCCTGAAGGTCTCCACCGGGGACGGCACCCTCCTGCGCGGTGAGGTCCTGGCCCGTTGGCAGGAGGTCATCGGGGCGGCCGACCTCACCCGCCGTCTGGGGCAGGGGGTGTCCCGCCTGCGGGACCGCCTCGGCGCAGCCCTGCGCGGTCGCCCCGCACCCGTCGCCCCGGTGGAGGATGCCCTTGAGGCAGGACTGGCCACCCTGCTGCGCGAGGAGTTCTCCCGCGTCCGTGAGGAGGCGGAGGAGTCCTGGAGGGCGGACCCGGCCACGGTCGACCTCGTCCGTGGGCTGCCACCCGCCGCGGACGCGGACCTGGACGCCAGGGCGTTGGAGCTCACCCACGCCTGGCAGCGTGACCTGCTGACGATGGTGCGCACCCAGGGAGGATCCAGACGCACCACTGCGCGGGTGCTGGCAGTGGGGACCAATGTGGTGGGTGTGTCCCTGATGGTCGTCATCTTCGCCTCGACCGGTGGGTTGACGGGCGCGGAGGTGGGGGTGGCGGGGGCAACGGCTGCCCTCGCGCAGAAGCTGTTGGAGGTCGTCTTCGGTGACCAAGCCGTGCGTACCCTGGCCGCGCGCGCACACA
>JAKECL010000180.1 GCA_030460725.1 Propionibacterium sp. | reverse complement strand
GACCCGCGGCGTCTCCGGCTTCTGGGGTTGGTTCAATCCCGCAGATCGCCATTCCACCTATCTCGACGACAATTCGGGCTCACTGCGCGACTTCGCAGCCGTCGTGGGGGGAACGAAATGAGCGGGACGCACCGATGGGTGCGCAACGGCACGACGACTCTGATGCTCGCCCTGGTCGCAACGGCGGGTGCAGTGGGATGCACAGGAGGGGATGACATGGACCAGACGTTCTGGGACGGCCAGCTGCCACTGGCTCAGCGCCAGACGATCGAGGACTACGAGGAGCGGGAGGAGCCCCTCAACGACACGCTGCGACAGGCCCTCTCCCAGGCCGGCGCGGGGCCGCTCACCGCGCTCGGCGAGTCCACGATGAGCGCGTGCGGAGGCGGGTCAGGAAGCGGGGACGAGGGCGTCGCCGGGTTCGAGATCGAGGGTTCAGCAGTCAGGGGTGCAGCCCTGGACGTCGACACCGTCCGCAGCATCGGTGACAGGGTCCTGGGGGGCAGCGGGTTCACCGCCTCCACCGAGCACGGCGATGACGGATCGACCAGTCTGAAGTGGTTCGACGAGGACAACGGGGGATACATCGCCGTCACCGTGGTCCCGGGCAGCCACACAGGGACCTACTACATGTCGGGATGCCGCCCCAGTGATGGGTCCACCTCGGGTCCCGGGAGGGAGCCTCCCGCCTGGGAGGCCCGGACACAGGACGCTCAGTCCTGAGCCGGCGCGTGCGCCCGGGGGCGGGATCGACATCGCCACGAAGCGCGTTCCTCCCGGGACGCGTTCCTCCTCAGGCTGGCACGACCACACGTCGGCCCCGAAGCTCCCAGCCTCCGCGCACCATGGCCCCGACCGCGTCCACCAGCTGCGTGCGTTCGGCGTCCTTGATGCGCGCCAGCAGCGAGGCGACGTCGTCCTCGTCCATGACGGGCACCACCGCCTGCGCCACGATGGCACCGGTGTCCGTGCCTGCATCGACCAGGAACAGGGTGGCGCCGGTGACCCTGACCCCGGCGGCCAGTGCGTCGGCAGGTGCGTGTGTGCCGGGGAAGGCGGGCAGCAGGGAGTTGTGCGTGTTCAGCGTCCGGCCGCCGAATGCCTCCAGGAAGGACTGACCCAGGAGCTTGAGGAAGCCCGCGCACACCACCAGGTCGGGGCGGTGCACACGGACCAGCTCGGTGAGCGAGCGGTCCCAGGCCGGGCGGTCCGCGCCGCGCGGGAGGGGATGAACGAAGGTCTCGACACCCCGGTCCCGGGCCCAGTCCACGCCCGCGCACGCACGGTCGGCGCCCACGGCGACAACCCTCGCCCCCCATGCAGGATCCGAGGAAGCCTCGACGAGGGCGCGCATGTTGGAGCCCTCCCCCGAGACCAGGACGACCAAGCGGGCGGGAGCCAGTGGCGAGTGGTGGTGGGTCATGTGTTCTCCTCGGGCAGGGGACGGACTCCAGGCCCGGCGGCGTCGGAGTGGCCGGCGGTGTCGGAATGACCGGCAGGGCCGGCGGTGCCGACGTCGCCAGAGCGGACGGAGGGGACAGCAGCGTCGGAGTGGTCGGCAGCCTCAGACCGGCTCCCAGCGTCGGAGTGGCTCGCAGCGCCGGAGCTGCCGGGGGGAACCGGGACCCCGGGTGCCCGCCGGACCATGTCATCCGGGGCGCCGGCCACCCGGGCCGCTCCGTCGTCCTCCTGCTCGCGTGGCGCCACACCCAGGGCCTGCGTCGGCATGTCATCGCCCCCGGATGCGCGTACGGGCGTCCTGCGACCTGCGGCGCCTCCGGTGGAGGATCCCGACTCGGCCGGACCCGGGTGATCTCCCCGGGTGGTGGCAGGTGCCTCGTCGATACCCACCCCTGCGCCTCTCCCACCGGGGTCCTCGCCATTGCCGGCGGCCCGTCTCTGCTCGAACCGGGAGCGCACCTCCTGCGCCTGCGTGCCCGTCCAGGACCGCAGACGGGCGACGGTGTACGGGTGGGTCGCCAGCGCCAGGACCTGTGCGACCACGACGACCTCCAGGACCACCATGGCCGTGGCCCACAGGACCCGGGGTCCCAGCACCGACATGCGGCCCGAACCGAGGCACAGGGTCGAGGAGGCGAACCAGACGCCCAGCACCAGTGCCGTTGCTCCCGCACAGGCGGCACCTGCCAGGACCTGGGCGCGCAGGTCATCAGCCCGGTGCCGCCAGCGCAGCCAGATTCCGAGGAGGACACCGACGCCCACCAGGATCAGGGCCACCACATTGCCCGGTGCGGTGGCGGGCACCGCCCCCAGCAGGGGGATGGCGGGGATCGGGGCGACAGGAGCGGTCCCCGGGGCGTGCAGCGTGTCCGCGCCCACCCAGAAGCCGGGACCTGCCAGCCAGGACAGCGCCCAGGCCATGGCGGTGGGGGCGAAGAGGACCTGTGCGAGCGCCACCACCACCGAATCGGTGGTACTGGTGAGAAGCAGCTCGTGGATGCCCTGCACCTGTTCCCAGGAGCTGTGCAGGGATACCCCCGCCGCCGAGGCGCCCACCACGGCCAGCACCGCGAGCACCAGACGGGCCTGGCGCAGCCCCTCCCACAGCCAGGGCAGTCCGAGTGTCCAGGTGGGTGGCGTGTCCGTCTGGTCGACGACCGCCCACAACGCGGCCACCGCCGCAACCGCCAGCGCGCCGGGAGCCGCCTGCACCACGGAGACGTGTCCCGCAGTCGCTCCCAGCAACGCCAGGGCGGTGACCGTGAAGGTGGGAACCGCCATCCACTGCGCGGCTGGCGCGAATGCCCGCCCCGTCAGCAGGAGGAGCCGCAGGATCAGGACGACCAGCAGTGTCATCAGAGTGGGTACCGCGCGCAGGGTCAGCTCCCCGACGTGGACGGGCGCGGCCAGGGTCGCACCCCACAGATCCCCACCGACGCCCGTCGCATCCGCCCAGGTGGTCCCGCCCAGCCAGGGGTTCGCCGAGACGGCGAGGTAGCCGACCAGGGTGAGGACCATGATGAGGCCCCACCCGATCAGCGCGGCCTCGATTCCGGCCAGCCCGGAACGCGCCCAGCCGTTGGGCAGGGCGATGCGAATGGTCGGACGTGACGTCGGACCGGTGGAGGATGTGGAAGTCGGACTCATCGTCCCCATCGTCGCCCGCCCGGGTCCGCCTCGCCGGGAGGCGGGGCCGTCATGGGACGGATCCGGCCCACGCCCCGACCCCCTGCCCCAGGCGTCCCGACCCCGCAGCGAGTGACGGCGGCGAGGCGCTGGGCACCACGGGTCAGCGTGTCTGGAGGATCTCCCTGGCGAGCACGGCCGTCTGGGAGGGGGTGCGCCCCACGCGCACACCGACGGACTCCAGGGCACGGGCCTTGGCTGCCGCCGTGCCCGCGGAACCGGAGACGATTGCACCGGCGTGCCCCATGGTCTTGCCCTCCGGGGCGGTGAACCCTGCGACGTAGGCGACCACGGGCTTGGACATGTGCTCCTTGATCCAGGTGGCGGCCCGCTCCTCCGCGTCCCCGCCGATCTCACCGATCATGACGACCAGGTCGGTGTCGGGGTCGGCCTCGAAGGCCGCCAGCGCATCGATGTGGGTGGTGCCCACCACGGGATCCCCGCCGATGCCGATGCAGGTGGTGAAGCCGATGTCGCGCAGTTCGAACATCATCTGGTAGGTCAGCGTCCCCGACTTCGAGACCAGGCCGATGCGGCCGGAACCGGTGATGTCGGCGGGCGTGATGCCGACATTGGACTCCCCCGGGGTGATGACGCCGGGGCAGTTCGGCCCGACCAGGCGGGTGCCACGTTCCATCGCACGGGTGACGAACTGGACCGAGTCGGCAACCGGGATGCCTTCGGTGATGACGACGACGGTCTCCACGCCCGCGTCGATGGCCTCCAGGACCGCATCCTTGGCGAAGGGCGGGGGGACGAAGACGACTGAGACATCCGCGCCGGTGGCCGAGCGTGCCTCGGCGACGGTGCCGAAGACCGGAACCTCCACGGGTCCCTCGGTGACGCTGTCGCCGCCCGGCCCGTAGGCGTGGACGTCGAAGGTGACGGTCTCACCGGCCTTGCGGGGGTTCACCCCGCCCACGACCGTGGTGCCCGCGCCGAGCATGCGGGCGGTGTGTTTGCGCCCCTCGGACCCGGTCATGCCCTGGACGATCACGCGCGAGTCGCGCGAGAGGAAGATCGACATCTGGTGTTCTCCTGTCGGGGATCGACGGTGGGGTCAGGCGGAAGCGGGGCTGTGCGAGGGCGACCCGGTGGCGGGGTCCGTTCCGGCCGCGAGTTCTGCGGCCAGTCGCGCTGCCCCGTCCATGGTGTCGGACATGTGGACCAGGGGGTGGGCGGCCTCGGCGAGGATGCGGCGCCCCTCCTCGACCTTGTTGCCGTCCAGGCGCACGACCAAGGGCTTGTGGGCACGCTCCCCCAGCTCCTGCAGGGCTCCGACGATGCCGCGGGCGACCTCGTCACAGGCAGTGATCCCGCCGAAGACGTTGACCAGGACGGAGGCGACCTGGTCATCGCCCAGGATGACGTCCAGCCCCTGTGCCATGACCTCGGCGGAGGCACCGCCGCCGATGTCGAGGAAGTTGGCGGGACGCACCTGGATGTCCTCCCCTGCCAGTGCGACGACGTCCAGGGTGGACATGACCAGTCCGGCACCGTTGCCGATGATGCCGACCTGTCCCTCCAGGCGCACGTAGTTCAGTCCCGCGGCCTTGGCTGCGGCCTCGCGCGGATCCTCGGTGGAGGTGTCGGCGAGAGCCTGGTGGTCGGGGTGGCGGAAGGCGGCGTTGTCGTCCAGGGAGACCTTGCCGTCCAGGGCGATGATCTCCCCGGAGTCCGTGCTGACCAGCGGGTTGACCTCGACCAGTGTCGCGTCCTCGTCGCGGTAGACCTCCCACAGGAGGACCAGGACAGGGGCGATGCGGGCTGACTCCTCCGCGGTGAAGCCCGCGGCCGCGAGGATCTCCAGGGCGACGCCCTCGTCGATGCCGCGGAAGGGGGACAGGG
>JAKECL010000179.1 GCA_030460725.1 Propionibacterium sp. | reverse complement strand
TTCCCGGCGAAGTCCGTCCTGTTTCCTGCCGAGGTCCGTCCTCGATCACGACGAAGTCCGCTCTGGACCAACAGACGGAGAACACCGTTCGCATGACGGCCGGTTCACGCACTCCCGGCCCAGTGGCCGCGCCCCCGCGGGCCATCACCGCCGTCGGTGATCGAGGACGCTCCACCAGCGAACTCTGTCACGCAGGAGAGTCTCCGGGTGGAGGGCGGTGGTTGGACTGCGCACTCGCAGCCGTGGGTCCCCACCCCGTAGACCTGTGCCGTCCGCGGTCGACAGAGTCCCACCCTTTGTATTGTCCAACAACGCTCGAGGAGCGTGACCACCTGGACCACCGTTGCATGCGTCTGAGGACGATCCCGGAACGGATCAGCGAGTGGGACGGATCTCGCCAGAGATGGCGACGGACTTCGACCGAGATCGGGACGGACCTCGGCAGAAACCGGGACGGACCTCGACAGGAAACAGGACGGACTTCGGCCGAGATCGGGACGGACCTCGACAGGAAACGGGACGGACTTCGGCGGCGGAGGGGTGGGGAAGCCTTCAGGAGCCTTCCTGGGCCCGACGGCTGGCTTCCTCGGCATCCATGGCGGCCCGGGCCCGTTCGACGGGGCCCTCGGCCTCCAGGGGATGCCAGGACCAGTGCAGACGCAGATGGATCTGCCAGTGGGCGATCCCCCACAGCCCCGCGATCACGGCCACCACCACGGAGGCGACACCGCCCACCAGAACCGACCAGCGGGCCCCCAGGTTCTCACCGATCCACCCCACCAGGGGTGAGCCGATGGGGGTGGCCCCCAGGAAGATCATCGTGTACAGCGCCATGACCCGACCTCGCATGTGCTCCGCGGTGGAGATCTGGATGGCGGCGTTCGCCGACGTGATCATCGTGAGCATGGCCAGGCCCGTGGGCACCGAGAGCACCGCGAACCACGTGTAGGTGGGTGCCAGGCCCAGCAGGATCTCACACAGGCCGAACAACCCGGCGGCAATGACGATCATCCGCAGGCGTGGGGTCCTGCGCCGTGCCGCCAGCAGTGCACCCGCCAATGCGCCGATCGCCATGTAGGAGCCGAGCATGCCGTACTCACCCGCGGCTTTGCCGAAGACCTCCGTGGCCATGAGTGCAGAGGTCAGCTGGAAGTTCATGCCCAGCGCCGAGACCACCGCAACGACGACGAGGAGCAGCTTGATGTCCGGGCGGTTTCGCACGTAGGCGACGCCCTCGCGCACCTGCCCCTTGCGACGCGCGAGCGGACTGTGGGGAACCAGCTCGTCGGGGCGCATCGAGGCGAGGGCGATGACGGGTGCCAGGAAGAGCACCCCATTGACGATGAAGACCCAACCGGGCCCGACCCAGTCGATGACCAGGCCGGACACGGCGGGTCCGAAGAGTCGCGCAATGTTGAAGGCCGTGGAGTTCAGTCCCACGGCATTGGGCAGTGAGCGGGAGGGGACCAGCTCGGAGACGAATGCCTGCCGGGCAGGGGAGTCGATCGCCGAGACCGCACCGCCCACCAGGGCGAGAAGGTGGACGTGCCACAGCTGGGCGGTCCCGGTGAGCACCAACGCCCCCAGCACCAGGCCGAGCACGCCCGTGGCTGCCTGGGTCATCTGGAGCAGTCGGCGCCGATCCACCCGGTCGGCCAGGACCCCCGCCCACGGCGAGAGGACCAGGAGGGGGAGGAACTGCAGAGCAGTCACCACCCCCACCTGGAACCCGTCGTGGGAGGTGAGGACCGTCAGCACCACCCAGTCCTGCGCCACCCGCTGCATCCAGGTTCCCGTCGACGCAATGACGTTGCCGGTGAACCAGAGTCTGAAGTTGCGGTAGCGCAGGGAGTGAAAGGTACGTGACACCTGGTCGGGAGCCTCCTCAGGCCATCAGGGTCATCCCGCCAACGCCGCCTGGATGGGGCCGAGGACGAAGTACAGCACGAACAGCGCAGAGGTCAGCCACATGAGGGCGTGGACCTTCGCGGCCTTGCCGAGCGCGACCTGGATGACCGTGTAGGTGATGAAGCCGACGCCGATGCCCACTGTAATGGAGTATCCGAAGGGCATGAAAGCGATGGTCAGGAACGCCGGGATCGCGATCTGGGGGGAGGACCAGTCGATGTCGACCACCTGCGTCATCATCAGGAAGCCCACGAACACCAGAGCGGTTGACGCGGCTTCCGTCGGGACAAGCTCGACGATGGGCGACAGGAAGGTGGACAGGAGGAAGAGCACACCGGTGACCACTGAGGCCAGACCCGTGCGTGCGCCCTCGCCGACACCCGCGGAGGACTCGACGTAGGAGGTGTTGGAGGAGACGCCACCCAGACCGCCGGCCACTGCGGCCAGGGAGTCGATGAGGAGGATCTGGCGCGACTTCGGGGGATTGCCGTGCTCGTCGAGGAGCTTCGCCTCACCACCGATGGCGACCATGGTGCCCATCGTGTCGAAGAAGTCGGCGAGCATGAGGGAGAAGACCAACAGCAGGACCGCCAGGGGGCCGAGCTTCTGCAGGGCGCCGAAGAAGTCGATCTGGAGCAGGGTCCCGAAGGAGGGGAGCGCGACGGGCGAGCCTGAGATCGCGGGCACGGTCTGTCCCCACCCGGTGGGATCGTCGTCGGACTTGATTCCCAGTCCGGCCACCGCCTGGATGACCACGGCCAGGACGGTGGAGGCGAGGATGGAGATGAGGATCGCGCCCTTGACCTTGCGGACGTAGAGGACGATGGTCAGGAGGAGTCCGAAGACGAAGACGAGGGCGGGCCATCCGTCGAGGGACCCGTTGACGCCGAGCTGGACAGGTGTGCCGCCGGGGCGGATCACCCCGGCGTTGATCAGGCCGACGAAGGCGATGAAGAGGCCGATGCCGACCGAGATCGCCGTCTTGAGCTGGCGCGGGACCGCCTTGAAGACCGCCTCGCGGAAGCCGGTGAGCACCAGGATGGTGATGAGGACGCCTTCCCAGAAGATCAGGCCCATGGACTCCTGGTACGTGAGCCCGGAGCCGAGGACCAGGGTGAAGGCGACCATGGCGTTGAGGCCCATGCCTGCGGCCAGGGCCAGGGGGAAGTTCGCGACGACGCCCATGAGGATGGTCATGATGCCGGCCACCAGGGCGGTGCCCGCCGCGATGTCGCGGGTCGTGAAGGACGAGCCCTCGGGAAGGGCGTTGGAGAGGATGATCGGATTGATCACCAGGATGTAGGCCATCGCGAAGAAGGTGACGAAGCCGCCACGGATCTCATGGCCGATGGTGGAGCCGCGTTCGGTGATGTGGAAGAAGCGGTCGAGGGAGTTGGTGGGAGTTGCCTGTGGGGAGCGCGTGCGCGCTGTCTGGGTGCTCACGCGGACATCGTGCCCACGCGACGCCACAATTTCAACGGCGTCCCAAGTACGCGTACCCGGCTTGCAAACAGGAGTAGGCTGTCCCGAAACGCGGGACAACCCGACGCAGTCTGTTCAGCAGCGGGTCGATCCCAGCCTCTGCGCCGCTCGACCTGGGATGTCGCCCCTCACACGAGGTCGCCCTCGTGGACCCGGGGAGCGCGAGGCGCCACGCCGCGGACCTGCCCCACGCCCGGGCAGAGTCCTCCCCCACACCTCACACCCGGGCGGGAGCTCCTGTCCGCGCTTCGGCACCATCGGCCATCCGAGCGGGTTCCACCAGGAAGTCATTGACGCGCGAAGGCTCGATGGGCCACTGCGGCCCGTCGGGGGGAAGATCCGTCTCCGAATGGGCCCCGCAGGTGTGGTCCAGGCTCACGACACGACCGTCATCGGGCGACCACTCATTGGCACACACCCCGAAGACCTCACGCAGCGAACCGGACATCTTCATCAGGAACCCGCAGCCGGAACACTGTGCCTTGGGCACACGCGTCCCCTGGGGACCGTGCTCGGAGCGGTACCAGCGCTCGACCGCCTCATTGCGCCCCTCCCGGGAGAGCACCCGCACCCGTCCCAACCCCAGTTCCCGTACCACCGGTTCGTCGGGGTCCTCACCGGTGTCCTCAAAACCCGGTTCGAGTCGCGGGTCCTCCGCACGGTAGGGCAGGACGTCCTCGCGGGTGACATCGGAAGGCCGCAGCCTGTCCTCCCAGGGCACCCAGTCCGGGGCCAGCAGGGCCCCGTTGCCCGGGACCAGGTCGACCTCGCAGACGGTGGCGACCTTGCCTCGCGGCACACGCGAGAGCGTCACCGCCCACCGCCATCCGGCGTATCCCGGTTCCAGCGTCGCGAAGTAGTGGGTGAGCAGTCGCTCCCCCTCCAGGTGGACACCCTCGTGGTCCCCCACGGTGCCGCGTCGCGCAACGGACTCCGCAGCCTCGCGCGCCATCTCCACCGCGCCCTCCAGGACCGCATCGGGGCGGGGTCGGCGGGCGCGTGGCGACCTGGGCGTCGATCCCTCAGGCATCGAAGTCCTCCGCGACAGCCTGGAGCAGCTTGGCGATCTTGCGGGCGTTCTCGGGGTACTTGCCCCGGCGCAGGGAATCCGAGGAGGCGTCCAGCACCTTGATGAGGTCCTCCACCACGGGGACCATCGCCTGGGGCTTGCGCCTCTGGTTGCGCACCACCGACGGCGCCTCCTCCAGGACCCGCACGGACAGGGCCTGGGGGCCCTTGCGACCATCGGCCACACCGTACTCGACGCGGGTTCCGGGACGCGGCGCGGGCGCCCCCTCGGGCAGGGCTGAGGCGTGCAGGAACACCTCGACGCCGTCATCGCCGCCGATGAATCCGAAGCCGCGATCGGCGTCGAAGAACTTCACCTTGCCGGTGGGCACGATTGCACTCCTTGTGGTCAGCGGCCCGGTCCGGGCCTCCGCACCATGATAGTTCCCCGGCTGCGCTGCGTCGAAGGGGTGGGCGGACGAGGGCGACGCACCCCGGTGGGCGCCCGCCCGGAGGGCGCGGGAACAGGGGCGAGGACACGAGGAGGGGTCGCTGTTGCAGGCGGGGACCGGGATGACCCCCACAGGCGGGCAGTCCTGGACACGGAGCGCACTGCAGCA
>JAKECL010000178.1 GCA_030460725.1 Propionibacterium sp. | reverse complement strand
CCCGACAGGCCCACGATCACGCAGAACCCGCCTGGTCAGTGTCCGGAATCCGGGGTCAACCTCAGTGGACTGTGGGGCGTGCCCCGGGGTGGCTGTGGGGCGTGCCCCGGGGTGGATGTGGGTGAGGGCCGTGGAGTTGTGGAGCTGTGGGGCCGTCGGCTCAGGACTCCTGGTCGGGGGTCGGTCCCGTCGAGGTGCCGGGTCCGGCAGCCCCGTCCTCGTCCTCGTCCCCACCGGCATGCGTCAGGGGCGCCAGGCGACGGTCGATGCCGCCTCGACGCATGCTGTCCAGCAGCTCCGTGCCATCGCCGCCGTACCAGACGGGGATGTCGTCGGGGACCGACCACAGGGCGTCGGGAACCAAGGGCACGGGTGTGCCGTGGGCCAGGACCTGCTCGAGTTCCGAGAGGGAACGAATGGCGATTCCGGCGACGCGATCAGGGTGCTCCCGGGCGAACTCCGCATAGATCGCGGGATCACGCTGACCGTCGTCGCCCACCAGGATCCAGCGCACCTGGGGCACGTCGGTGGCCAGGCGTCGCAGTTCCCGACGCTTGTGCTCCGGGCCGGAGCGGAACCACCCACTGTTGGACGGGCCGAAGTCCGTCATCAGGAACGCTCCGCGCGGGTAGTGCAGGCGTGCCAGGAAGTCCCGCACCGTGGGCACGACGTTCCACGCCCCCGTCGACAGGTAAATGACGGGGGCGGGCAGCTGCCCCGGGGGCAGGGTGGCGGGATCGGCTCCTGAATCGTGCTGGCGTCGCCCGGCCACCTGGGCCACCCGGGTGAGCATCTCCGCCATGCCGGGTACCGCCTCACGGGAGGAGACGCGGTCCAGGAACGCATGCTTCACCGCCACCAACAGACGCGGCACCATGGAGACCATCACCGTGTCATCGATGTCGGAGACGAGGCCCAGGTGCTCACCGTCGCCCACCACGCGCAGCGCCACATGGGTGGCAGCCCCGGCACGCAGGCGCCCACCCGTGCCTGCGCCATGACCGCTGCCGGTCGCCGCGTCCGTGCCCTGCTCGCCCTGGTCACCTTCCTCGCCGCGGGTCCCCAGGGGCCGCAGCCGTCCCGACACCAGCTCTACAGGAAGGGGAGCGTGACCCTGGTCGATGCCGGCCGCGGCGACGTCGCCGGCGTGGAGGACCTGCAGGGTGGCCTGGTGCCAGCCCGGGGTCAGGTCATGGTCGCGCAGCGTGAGGTCGACGTAGCCGCCGGGATCGGCGAAGGTGATGGCACGGGCACGCCCGCAGGTCACGAGGACTGGCTGGTGGGGGATCTGGGCGTCCATGAACTGCCGCCAGCCGCGACGCTGCCCCAGCCAGTCACGCTGGTCGCCCGTGCGCGTCATCAGGGCCCGACCCAGCACGCGGACCATGGACTGCGAGCCGTAGCCCCCGAAGGCGATGATGCCCGGGTAGCAGCCGGTCCAGCCCAGGTAGCGGGCCACCAGCGTGCTGGTCCGTTCGTCGAGGGCAGTGACCATCGAGAGCAGCGGGGAGGGGGTCTCGTCATCGATCATCGGGTGGGCTCCTGGGTGGAGGCGCGAGGGCTGGGCATGCCCCCATCATCGCGCAGTGGGACGCCACAGAACGGATCCGGCACCGTTCGGTTCTCGAGGACAGCGCGGAAGCCCTGTCGGCGGGGTCTGCGGGTCGGTCGACCCACCGGAGGTGCCCCGGGGGCTCCCTCGGGGACATCCCAGGGTTGTCCCCGATGCGTTGCCGGTCCGGGACTGCCATGATGCTGGTGAACCGATCAGGAGGGATCACAGCCATGGCTGGACAGAATGACGACAAGGCACGCACCTTCACTGAGCGCATCGAGGTGGCGGGCAGTGAAGCGGTGGCCACGATCAAGAAGCTCCTCGCCGACGGCGACGTGCGGCGCATCATCATCCGGGACCAGCAGGGCAAGCAGCTCCTGGCGGTCCCCATGAACGCCGGCGTCGCGGCTGGCGGAATCGCGGTGCTCGCCTCGCCGACGATTGCGGCGATCACAGCGCTGGTCGCGGTGCTGGCCAAGGTGCGCCTGGAGGTCGAACGCACGGACGTCAACTCCGGGGGCCCCGTGGTCGACGTCGAGGTCCACGAACCGGATGCCCAGGGGACCGACACGCACGAGGGCGGCCCCGCACAGTCCTGACTACGGGGGGATGGGAGGCGGGCCCGGGAACCTGACTGGTGTGGTCAGGCGGGGACCGTCCCCGCCCTCGTCCGCCTCAGACGGTGGGCGCCTGACGGGGTGGGTCCTCAGCCAAGGTCTCCAGGAGCTCCAGGTCGGCCGTGGTCGTCTCACGCCGCAGGCGCGGCAGGCCCAGGACCATGAGGACCACCATCACCCATGCGCAGACGATGACCACCAGGAATCCTCCGTGTGCCCCCGCGGCGTCCACCCGGCGTCCTCCCAGGGCCGCGCCGATGGAGGTCCCGATGTTCATGGCGGTCGACATCCAGGTCAGCCCCTCCGTCAACTGGGTCGGGGGCACGACCTTCGTGATGATCGTGTTCACGTTCGTCATCGTCGGCGCAATGGTCAGGCCCGTGATCCACATGACGACGGCCAACACCACCAGGCCACGCGCGAGCAGGAAGGTGGAGGCACCCAGGGCCAGTGCCACGATGCCCACCGCGTAGAGCTTCCACAGGGGTTGGCGCCAGCTGCGCGCGCCGTAGACCAGGGCCGCAGTGAAGGACCCCAGCGCGAAGAACGCCAGCAGGGGGCCAGCCAGCGCAGCCGCGCCGTGCTCCTCCGTGAAGGCCACCACGGAGACGTCGTTGGCGCCGAACATCGCCCCGGCCCCGATGTAGGTCAGTGCCAGGCCCACGACCACAGGGTTGGACAGGACGGTGGGATGGGGTTGGCCTGCTTCCCGGCGGATGATCGGGGGCTCGGTGGCCCCTTGTCCGAGGAAGGCGACGCCTCCCACGCTCAGGAACGCCACCGCCAGGACCAGCCCGGTGGCGGGGTGGACCATGGTGCCCAGCAAGGTGGCCATGATGGGGCCGACGATGAAGACGAACTCGTCGATGGCGGCCTCCATGGCGTACGCCGTGGTGAGCTGTCTCTGGGTGGTGACCACCGTGGACCACCGGGCGCGCACCAGGGCCCCGGGGGATCCCCAGGTGGCACCCGACAGGGTGGCCAGGGCGAACAGCGCCCACTGGGGCGCGTGGGCCAGGGCTGCGGCGACCAGGGAGACCATCGACAGGGCGGAGAGGGTCAGCGAGGGCGCCATGACTGTGCGTTGGCCGCGGGTGTCCACCAGTCGCGCCAGCAGCGGGGCTCCGATGGAGAGCCCGATGATGTTGGCGGCACTCACCGCGCCGGCCAGGGTGTAGTTCCCGTAGGTGGCCTTGATGAGCAGGATCGTGGAGATCCCCACCAGTGACATCGGCATGCGCAGGATGAATCCGGCCAGGCAGAATCGCCAGGCCCCGGGCAGCCGCAGCACGTCGACGTAGGTGGAGAGCACGATGATCGAGTCTATGCGGGCGCCGTCGGGGTCGGAAGCAGCGGCCCGGGTGGACTGCCTCACCCGCTCTACTGCGTGACCTCGAAGAACCCGTGTGCGCCCTTCTCCGCCAGGCTCATGGCGTGGTTGACGAAGGCGTAGCGACCCGGCTCGTGTGGGGTGAACTCGACGTAGCCTCCCTGGGCGGGCAGCAGTGGCAGGACCTGGGCGCCCGTCGCCCCCCGGGTGGCCCCGTCCGTGGAGGTGCCCGCCACCACAAAGGCGTGCCCCTCGCTCCACACGGTGTCGAATTGTGCGCCCACGACGTGGAAGGCCAGGGGCTGGTTCGGTCCTGCATCCAGGACCCACACGCGCACCTTCTCCCCGACCCGGGCGGGAAGTGGATGGGCGTCGTACTGGAAGGCCCGGCCGTTGAAGGTCTGGATGTCGGGGACCAGCCCGGCGATCTTCGCGGCGTCGGCCACGTCCCCGTTGCTGCCCAGATAGAGTTCGCCCCCCACCAGGACGTACTCGCGGTCTGCATGCTCCAGGCCGTCAGGGTCGATGACCACGGCACCGTACATGCCATTGGCGATGTGCATGGACATGGGCATCGTGGAGCAGTGGTACATCCAGATCCCTGAGCGTCGCGCCGTGAAGGTGTACTGCAGTGTCTGGCCCGGCTCGATGGTGCGCATGGGCTCGTTCGGCGCGACGTCACCGGCGTGGAAGTCGATGGAGTGCCCCATGGACCCGTCGTTGACCAGTGTGATGTGGAAGGTGTCCCCCACCCTGCCCCGCAGCGTCGGCCCGGGCGAGGTGCCGTTGTAGGTCCAGACCTCGCGCGTGAGTCCCCGCGCCACCGGGTCCTGCTGCTCCGTGACACGGAAGGTGTGGTGGTGGTCGGTGGAGTCCTCCAGCGCCGGGAGCTCGGCGGGGTGGGGGTCGGACTGCTCGGCCTGGGTGGCCAGTTCTGCCGCGCTGGGGACACCGGCCGGGGTCGCGCCCTGCATGTGGGACATGTCGTGGTTCCCCGACTCCGCGCCTCCCGCAGCGTCGCCCTGGCTGGCAGACGAGGGCGACCCTGAGCCGCCCACGGCGGTGACCTGCAGTGTCATGCCCATCTGACGATGTCCCGGCAGTGAACACCACCCGGAGACATCGCCCGTGATGACACCGGCATCCAGTGTGGCCGAGGCGCCCGGCGCCACGGATCCGGTCTCCGCGCCGGTGGCCAGGACGAGGTCGTGGTACTGATCCCCGGTGTTCTCGAAGGTGATGACCAGACGGTTCCCCGCGGGAACCTCGATGGAGGAGGGCGTGAAGGCCATGCCCTGGACCCCCACGGTCACCTCCGTGGTCTCGCCGGTGGCGCTCACCGATGAGGTCTGGGCACCGGACTGGGCGGTGCCCGGGCTGCCGGTGGTGCCCGTGCCTGTGGCGGAGCCGATCGGATCGGCCAGCCACACGGCCAGGGTGGTGGCCACGACCACCAGCACCCCGATGACCGCCATGGAGGCGCGCGAGAGTCCGTCACCCACGCCTGCAGGTGGACGGGGCCCGGAGCGAGCCGCGCCACCGGGCCCGGGAGCCGTTCCCGGGCGGGGGTGGCCGGGGGGGGGGGGGGCCCCCCGCCCCCCCCCC
>JAKECL010000177.1 GCA_030460725.1 Propionibacterium sp. | reverse complement strand
TACCGGATGACGACTTTGCCGGTCCAGACCGTGCACGCAGGGACCCGGACGCGGCAGAGTAGGGTCATCCGGCCACCCGGAACCACCCGGTGGCCCCGTCGAACGAGGTCTGTCCCGAATGCTCGCCTGGTGTGCACTCCTCCCGGTGCTGGCGGCCATGGTCGCTGCGATGGTCCTGCCCGGTTACTTCTGGGTGCGGGCCAGTGTCCGCTCGGCGATGGTCTCCGCCGCCGCAGCCCCGGCACTCACCCTGGCCGTGATCACCGTGCTCTCGGTCCTCTACCACGCGTGGGAGATTCGCTGGTCGGGCCCCACCGTCCTGCCCGTCCTCGCGGGCGTGTCCCTCGCGGGCGCGCTGGTCATGGTCCTGAGGGTGCGTCGCAATCCCCTGGTCGGTGACCTGATGGGGGACCCCGTGAGTGTGCGCCCGCCCCTGCTGGTGGAAGCCCCCTCCTCCCGGGCCTACCGGATCCTGCCGCGTCGCACCCGCGTGGCCACCTGGTGCATGGTGGGAATCGGGTGGGTGGTGGCGGTCCTGCCCCTGGTGGTGACCGCCGATCCGGCCGACCCCGTCCAGCAGTGGGACGCGGTCTTCCACCTCAACGGCGTGTGGAACATCCTCGACACCGGACAGGCCCAGCCCCACGGCGGACTGGCCCCCCTCTACGGCGGTGAGATGGTCTCCTACCCCATCGCCTGGCACGCCTTCACCGCCCTCCTGGCCACCCCCACCAGCGTGGTCCAGGTGGCCAATGTGACGAACCTGCTCCTCATGGGTATCTGGGTCGTGGGATGCACGGCCTTCACCGCGGTGGTGTCCACCTCGCGCGTGGCAGTCCTGGCAGCACCGGTCCTGGCAGGATGCATGCTCAGCATGCCCGCCGACGCCCTGACGATGTACTCCCAGTGGCCCAATGCCACGGGCGTGGCGGTGCTGCCCGGAGTCGCCGCGCTCGCGGTCGTCCTGGGTCGCCGCCTGAACCGCTCGACCGTGGCCGGGATGCGCGGCGCACTGGCCCATCTCCCCCTGCTGGCGCTCGTCCTGCTGGGGGTGCTGGGTGCGGCTGCGGCCCATCCCTCCGCGCTCTTCAGTCTGGTGGCCATCCTCATGGCGCCCCTCCTGGCCAGCCTGTGGGGAATGGTGCGTCGCTCCCTGTGGCTGCGCAGGCGCGCCTTCGCGGGCGCGCTGGTGGCCCTCGGCTGCGTGTCGGTACTGGCGCCCCTGTGGGTGCTCACCACCTCCCAGCTGAGGGCCATGGGCGCCTACCCACGACACGGGCAGGGCTGGGCTGAGGCTTTCTCGCACTTCCTCACCCCCTTCCCGCCCTTCGACCCGACACCCGGCCTGGCCGCCACGGTGACGATCATCGCCCTCCTCATGGCCGCCGGCGTGTGGGCGACCCTCTCCGCGGTGCGCGCCTGGGATGCCATCGCCTGGGCCTCCTTCCCCGACTGGCGTCTGCCGGGGGCACCGGCGCCGGTGGGCAAGGTGGACCAGGGCGAGGCGCCGGCAGGCGAGGGGGACGAGGGCGAGGCGCCGACCGACGACGGGTGCGCCGGAGCGCCCGGGACAACCGGGCACGCACAGATCGCAGCGGGACCCCTGGGGGGACCGGCGCATGCCGGGACGGCGCAGGGGAGGACACCTGCTCCGGTGATCGCGTTGGAGGCGGACGCCTCGCGGGAGGAACGCACGCGTGTGTGGGAGCTGCGTCGCGGCGAGGTGCGCGAGTGGATCGGTTCGCGTCCACTGGTGTGGCCCCTCGCCTCCTTCCTGGCCATGGCGGGTCTGGTGTTCCTGGCCTACGCCCCCGACAATGCGCTGCGGACCTTCCTCCTGGCTCCCTGGTACCTGGACCCCCGACGCATCATGGCTCCCCAGAACCTGACGATGGTGCCGTTGGCGGCAATGGGTTTCGAACTCGCCGTGAACTGGATCCGCGCCCAGAGGGTGCGGTCCGCGGATGAGCACCACTCCGCCGGCTCCCTGTGGCGCATCGGGGCGATCCTGGGGGTGTGGTTGCTGGCCCTGAGCCTGGGTGGTGCGCTGGACGCGCGCATCCGTGCGGTCACCTACGTCTACGACGCCGACAACCTCGGCAGACCGGGCATGGCCACCTCCGGGGAACTGGCGATGCTGCGTCGC
The DNA here is from genome assembly GCA_030460725.1 of Propionibacterium sp. GTDB lineage: Bacteria > Actinomycetota > Actinomycetes > Actinomycetales > Actinomycetaceae > Pauljensenia. The sequence continues at coordinate 3,013 of JAKECL010000177.1, read as the reverse complement.
ATGCCCCAGACCCTGCCCGCTGACGCCCTGGTGCTGGGGGATCCGATCGCGGGGGCCGCCTACTCCGAGGTCATCGGGCAGCGGCGCGCCGTCTTCCCCCAGCTCTACCAGACCATGGGGGACCTGGAGGCCCAGGAGGTGCTGGTGCGGCGTTTCAACCAGATCCACACCGATCCGGAGGTCTGCCAGGTCGTGCGCGAGCTGGGGATCACGCACTTCTACCAGGAGGAGGACGGGTGGTACTACCAGTTCAAGCGCTCGGAGCGCTTCCCCGGCCTCTACGGTGTGGACGTCAGCCGAGGCTTCGAACTGGTGGACAGCGGGGGGACCGCGAAGCTCTACCGCATCACCGCCTGCGACTGAGCGTGGGTTCGCCGGCGCGGACCGGTGGGCTCGCAGGAGTGAGCCTGCGCGCAGGCGCGTGGGCGCTGCGCACATCACGGCGTCGCCCTCGTTAGTCTGGGACGATGCACGACGCCTCGCCCGCCACCCACATGCCCGGCCCGCCACCTGCGGGCGACCACGTCCGCATCGCGTTCCTGGGCCCCTTCGGAACGTTCACGGAGCAGGCCCTGTGGCAGGTGGCCCCTGCCGGTGCGGAGCTCCTCCCCACCAACTCCGCGCCCGCCGCCATGGAACTCGTGCGCAGGGGCGAAGCGGACCGCGCCGTGGTGCCCATCGAGAACTCCATCGAAGGCGGGGTCAATGCCACACTGGACTCCCTTTCGCGCGGGGAGCCCCTGGTCATCGTCTCCGAGATGGTCGTCCCGGTCGTCTTCCAGCTGGCCGTGCGCCCCGGGACCCGGCCCGAGGAGGTCCACCGCATCGGCACCCACCCCCACGCGTGGGCCCAGTGCCGCAAGTGGGCCGAGCAGACCTTCCCCGGAGCCGTCCACCTGCCGGCGACCTCCACCGCCGCCGCCGCCGAACTGCTGGCCCAGGGCGATGCGGGGTTCGAGGCCGCCCTGTGCAATGCGACCTCCGTGAAGCGCTACGGGCTGGAGGCCCTCCACACCGACGTCGCCGACAACCCCGGTGCGGTCACCCGCTTCGTGATGATCGCTCCGCCCGGCGCGCTGCCCCCACCCACGGGCGCGGACAAGACCACGATCCAGGTGGCCCTGCCGCACAATGAGGCCGGCTCTCTGCTGGGCATGCTCGAACAGTTCAGTGCCCGCGGCGTCGATCTCTCACGCATCGAGTCGCGGCCCTCCGGTGACCACCTGGGGTCCTACACGTTCTCCATCGACCTCGTCGGGCATGTCGCCGAGGAGAGGGTCCAGGCCGCACTGGTCGGCTTGCACCGCTTCTCCCCGGAGGTCCGCTTCATGGGCTCCTATCCGCGTGTGGACGGTGTCCGCGCGCGGATCCTGCCGGGCACCTCCGACGCCGACTTCCGCGGGGGGCGCGCCTGGGTGGCGGGCATCCTGCGCGGCGGGAACGGTGTCACCCCCTACGAGGGCGACGCGAGCTGGCCACTGGGACGGGACGGCGCGAACCGGGGCTGACCCCCTCGACGCGGTACCCGACGGGTGCAGGGACCCACCTCCGCGTGCATGCCACCTGCAGGCGGCGGGGTCAGTGTGTGCCGGTGCTGGATGTGTGGGACGGGCCGGAGTCCGAGTGCAGGAGCGCGGTGACATCGGTCCCGGGGCCGATCTCCACCGGTTCGACGCCGCGACGGAACACTCGGGCACCGACCTCGAGCCCTCCCAGGACCGCCCGGCTGTCGTGCACCCGCATCCACGTGCCTTCCCTCATGGCGATGACGGGGGTCACGGACTCCTCCAGGTACTGGAGGATCCGTTCCTCGCGGGTCTCACCCTGATGGGTGTCACCGGGCCGGGGATCCAGGTAGTGCGGGTTGATCTGGAAGGGGACCAGTCCCAACGTGCGGAAGCTCGGGGGCTCGACGATGGGCATGTGGGACTGCTGAAGGTTTGGTTGACTCCAAGACCGCATGACTCCCTCGAAAGGGTCGTGCTGAAAGGATGGCATCCATGCCGAAGATCGCTTACACCGAGGAGTTCAAGCGCGACGCGGTCGCGCTTGTCGCCTCAGGAATCCCGCAGAAGCAGGTCGCCAAGGACATGGGGATGGCCAAAACTACCCTCCAAGCCTGGGTCCGCGACGCTCGCTTCCAGTCCCACGGGATGACCCCGACCACCGATCCTGAGCAGCGCAAGGACATGGCCCAGGCGTTACGCCGGATCCGCGAGTTGGAGATGGAGAACGAGGTCCTACGGCGAGCGGCGGCGTATCTGTCGCAGGCTCACATCACGCCCCCAAAATGATCTACCCGCTCGTGAAGGAGATGGCCGCGGTCGGTGCCCCCGTGAGGGTGCCGGTGGCGGTCGCGTGTCGGGTGTTGGGATTCTCCAAGCAGGGCTACTACAAGTGGCTCAAGCAGCCGGTCTCGGCCCGCGAGGCCGAAGAGCGTGAACTGATCGCCGTGCTGCATCAGCTCCACGATGATGACCCGGAGGGCGGCTACCGCGTCCTGGCCGATGACATCACCGAGCTCGGGTACACACTCTCGGAGCGCAGAGTCTGGCGGCTGTGCCGGATCGCCGGCATCCAATCGGTGTTCACCACGCGCAAGACCCGCTACAAGAAAGCCGGCGCGCCCGTCCACGACGACCTGGTCAACCGGCAGTTCAGCGCCGAGGGCCCCAACACGCTGTGGCTGACCGACATCACCGAGCACCGCACCCGCGAGGGCAAGGTCTACCTGTGCGCGATCAAGGACGTGTTCTCCAACCGGATCGTCGGCTACTCGATCGACTCGAGGATGAAGGCCCGGATCGCCGTCAACGCGCTCGAGATGGCAGTGGCCCACCGAGGCCGGCCCACCGGGGTGATCGTGCATTCCGACCGCGGGTCCCAATTCCGCTCCAGACGCTTCCTGAAGGCCCTCAAACGCCACGGCCTGACCGGCTCCATGGGCCGCGTGGGGGCATGCGGTGACAACGCGGCAATGGAGTCGTTCTTCGCGCTCCTGCAGAAGAACGTC
>JAKECL010000176.1 GCA_030460725.1 Propionibacterium sp. | reverse complement strand
GAACTCGTGGATGTCGGCGAGGGGCTGGGGAAGGGTTGGGGAGTGGTGGCGGGCTGCGTCTTCAGTTGGGAGATGTAGGCGTCGATCTCCGCGCGTGAGGAGCGCACGACCGGCTCACTCAGCCGCTCGCGGTCCACGCTGGAGAGATCAGCCAAGCTGATGTCGGTGACCTCGGTGCGGTGGGAGAAGCTCCAGGGACCCAGGGTCTGGGGGATGCCCTGGTAGACCACGACGCTCCCCTCCTCGCCGATTGCGAAGTACTGGGTCTGCGTCCACAGGTAGCCGAGCCAGCCTCCCCCGGCCGCCAGGACGACGATCACCAGGGTGAGCAGGGGGACCCACCAGCGGCGTCCCCGCCCGGAGGTGTCGCCCTCGTCCCCGTCCTCCTCGTCGGAGGCGTCGCCGTCCGTGCCACCGTCGCTCGACCCATGGGCGAGGGCGGCGGCGCGCGCTGCGGCACCCGATCCCCCGCGGCTGGGGGCGCTGCGGTCGATGGCGGCGGCGCCCACGATCTGTGGTGCGGTCTGTCCTGAAGTCCCGGAGGGGACCACGTCGGCAATGACGCAGGTGACATTGTCGGGGCCCCCACCCAGGAGTGCCAGGTGGATGAGCTCCTCGGCGCAGGCGCCAGGGTCGTCGAAGTCGGAGAGGACCTGGCCGATCGTCTCGGCGGAGACCACGCCGGACAATCCGTCGGAGCACAGCAGCCACCGGTCACCCAGGATCGCCTCGCGCACGGTCTCGTCGGGGGTGACATCCGCCTGGGAGTCCCCCAACACCCGCAGGACGACATTGCGCTGCGGGTGGTGCTCGGCCTCCTCGGGGGTGATCTGCCCGGTGTCGACCAGGTACTGGACGAAGGAGTGGTCGGTGGTGACCTGGGTGAGGGTGTCGCCGCGCAGCAGGTAGGCGCGGGAGTCCCCGATGTGGACCATGGCCAGCTTGTTGCCCGAGCGCATGATGGCGATGCAGGTGGTGCCCAGACCCTTGAGCTCGGCATCGCGGGCGGAGCGCTCCGTGAGCTCCTCGTGCGCCGCGGACAATGCGGCACGCAGCAGCGGGAGCATTGCCTCTGCCGGGTGGCTCTCGGAGTCCAGGGGGACCAGATGTGCGAGTGCCACGGAGGAGGCGATGTCGCCCCCGGCAGGTCCGCCCATGCCGTCGGCGAGCACCAGCAGGTTCGGTCCGGCGTAGCCGGAGTCCTGGTTGTTGCGGCGTGTCAGCCCGACATCGGAACGGGCGGCGTAGCGGAACTCGACAGGTTCAGCTGGCATGTCACCTCACCAGTTCGAGCGTCGTCTGGCCGATGCGTACGGAGGTGCCGGGCCGGAGTTCGCGCGGTTCGGTGATCCTCTCGTCATCGACGAAGGTGCCGTTGCGGGAACCGAGATCCTCGATCCACCACTGGTCGCCGTGGGGGGCCAGGCGCGCGTGACGTGCGGAGGCGTACTCGTCGTCCAGGACCAGGGTCGAGGCGGGAGAGCGGCCGATGACGATGGGGGCGGTCCCCAGTGGCATCATCGTGCCCACCAACGGGCCGCCCGTGAGGAGCAGGTTGTGGGCAGTGGTGTCAGGGGCAGCGGCGTCCCCGGTGCGACGCCGGCGACGTGACTTGCGTCGTTCCTTGTCCGCCTGTCGTCTCCCCTTGCCGCGGGGGGTGACCACGGTGCCGAAGATGTCACGGCGCAGGATGGACACGGCTCCGAACACCATGGCCCACAGCAGGACCAGGTAGCCGATGCGGAAGACGGTGAATGCGAGGTCGGAGGTCATCACCGGTCCTGGTCGTGGTCGGTGGCCGGGCGCGTCCAGAAGAGGATGCGCGTGCGCCCGATGACGATCTGGTTGCCGTCCACCAGGGTGGCGGCATCGATGCGGTGGCCCTCCACGAAGGTCCCGTTGGTGGAGCCCAGGTCCGTGGCGATCACACCGGTGGGGGTGACGCGCAGTTCGAGGTGGCGCCGGGACACCCCGGAGTCGGGGACGGTGATGTCGGCCTCCGAGCCCCGCCCGATGACCGTGACGGGCTCGGTGAGCAACCACTTCTCCCCGTCGATGTCGATGATCGGGTGCTGGGGTGAGGCCGAGACAGCCGTCGCCGGTGCGGCTGCGCCGCGCCTGGTGGAGGCGTCGACGTCGAGATGGCCCGGGACCTCCTCCTCGGAGGCGTCGAACTCCACGCTCACGGGCCCCAGCAAGGCGTAGTCCTGGTCGGTGGCGTACTCCGTGGCCTGCTGCTGGAGCTCGTCGGCCAGGACCGCGATCTCATCCCCCAGGCCGGTGAGGTCGTTGGGGGACAGGTGCACGACGAAGTGGTTGGGAGCCACGGCCCTGTCTGCGGAGAGTTCACGCACGTGCTCGTCCATGGCGCGCCGGATGGCGGTGTTGACGTCCACAGGCTTGAGTCCCGACTTGAAGACTCGTGAGAAGGCGTTGTTGACGCCCTTCTCGACGGCATTCTCGAAGCGGTCGAAGATACCCATCCTGCCTCCTTCCCCGAGGTGCGCGGGATCCGCCCGGGGTTCCCGGGACCAGTGTGCGGTGCTGACCCGCACGCGTCAGTCTAGTCGGGGGGCGTGTCCGGGCCGCACCGGACCGGACCGGCGGCCCCTTCACGTGGAGCGGGCAGGGCCCGCGAGACTCCGTCCCCTCCTCCGGATGTGCGGAGGCCCCCCGGTCCTGGGATCCCGGGGCCTCCAACTCCACGTGCGCGAGGGGGGAGTTGAACCCCCACTCCATTTCTGGAACACGGACCTGAACCGTGCGCGTCTGCCTATTCCGCCACTCGCGCGTGCTCGGAAACAATACGAGGGCGGCGCCCGCGGAGTCAAACCGGGGGATGTGGCGTGCGGAACCCGGTGGGGTGTTGCCCTCAGGCGACGCCCAGCAGGTGGAGTGGGTCGGGCACGAGGCCGACGGACACCAGGACCACCAGCACGGTCGCGCAGGTGGTGGCGCCCAGGGCCACCGCGTCGCGCCATCCCACATGCACCTGCTCGCGGGTTGGCGCAGGTACTCCGCCGCGCAGGGTCATGGCGCGTCCGGTGTCGGCTGCCCGCCGGGAGGCGGAGGACAGTGTGGCGGTGACCACGTCGACCAGCAGGCGCAGCGCTGGGCGCACGCCGATGTCGGGCCGTCCCCCTGAGCGCAGCCTTGCGGTGTCGGCAACCGCCCCAGCCTCGTCGCGCAGGGTGGGCAGGCCACGCAGGGCGAGTCCCATCGAGGCGGCCCACTCATCGACTGGCAGGCGCACCAGGCGCAGGGGTGCCATGAGCGTGCGGAAGGCGGGCGTGAGGTGTTCGGGTCGGGTCGACCAGATCAGGAGCATCGATCCCCACACCACCAGGGCCGCCAACACCAGTGAGCGCACGAAGATCCACAGGCCACCACCCAGGGTGGCCCCCACCATGCCGCCCACGATCCCGCTCCAGAACCACAGGGGCAGGCGGGGCAGGGCACTCGGAGGGACCCGTGCAGCCAGGGAGCCCGCCAGCAGGACGACGCCGACGGTGGCCAGGGTCGACCAGGTCGGGCGCAGCAGGAGGGCCGTGGTGAGCACCATCAGGCAGATCACCTTCGTGCCCGGCCACATCCTGGACATCGCGGATTCCCACGGCAGCGTGCGGGGCAGCACGCCCCCCGAGGGACGCCTCGGTCTGCGCCTGCGGGTACCGGGGGTGACGCGCGGGCCCGAACCGGTGTCCGGGCCCGTGTGGGGGCCGCGGTCCGCGTGCACCTGGATGTTCACGAGAGCACCCCCTGCTCCAGCTGCAGGTGGCGCTGGCACAGGGACCCCAGGCCCTCCACGTCATGGGAGATCACCAGCACGGCCAGTCCCCGACGGCGACGCCGTTCCAGGGCCTCCACCAGCAGCTCGCGGGAATCGGGATCCAGACCGGCCAGGGGCTCGTCCAGGACCAGCACGGTGGGATCGGAGGCGAGCAGACCCGCCAGGGCGACCCGGCGCATCTGTCCTCCGGAGAGCTGGTCGACACCGCGTCCAGCCATCTCCGGGTCCAGACCGACCTCGTCCAGCGCCCCACGGACCAGGGCGTCGGCCCGGTCCTGCGGGAGGTCCGCGCCGGCGCGGGCTGCGGAGAGGATGTCTGCGCCTACGCGGGGGCGCTGCAGCTGCAGGCGGGCGTGCTGCATGGACAACGCGACCTCGCCGACCTTCGCGGTCATGGGCGTGCCGTCCAGGGTGCAGCGCCCCCAGGTGGGGGCCATGAGCCCGGTGAGGATGCGTGACAAAGTGGTCTTGCCCGACCCGTTGCGGCCCGTGATCAGCACGCCCTCTCCCTGGGAGAGGATCAGCGAGATGTCGTGGAGCACCGGTGTCGCCCAGGGGGTGGCGACGTCGTAGACGTGGCTGACGCGGTCCACCCACAGGTGCTCGACACGCTCCCAGGGGCGGGGCTGCCAGGTGGAGGAAGGGCCCGCCGTGTGCCCCCTGCCTCCTGCAGGTCCGTGGTTCCCCGGTGCCTCGTCGCGCTGGTCGCGGAGGGGCTCCACGGTGGACGAGGGCGCCGCCCCGCCCCGGGTGGTCGACACGGCCCAGGCCTGCGGGTCGGCGGCCGGCGGACCGTCGAAGGTGATGCGTCCGTCAACCAGTCGCACCAGTCGGTCGGCGTCGCGCGCCTCGCTCGCGTCATGGGTGATGTGGACGACAGTGGTGCCGTACGAGGGGAGCGAGGCGAGCAGGGCGATGAGGTCGCGTCGCCCGGCGGCGTCCACCATGGCCGTGGACTCGTCGGAGACGATGAGGTGGGGGCGCCGCGCCAGGACTCCGGCCAGGGCGAGTCGTTGGAGCTGCCCCCCGGAGAGGTTCCGGGTCGGCACCGCCCCCATGCCGCCCAGGCCGACCTGGTCCAGGAGGGATTCCACGTCCACGGCTGCGCGCTCGCGGACATCCATCCCCCACACGACGTCGCTGGCCACGTCCTCGCCGAGCATCTGGAGCTCGGAGCGCTGGGCGAGCAGGGCGACGCCCCCCTCCCGACCGAGTCCCAGGGGACCGGGACGGGTGATCGTGCCCCGGGTGGGCTCCGCGCCGGCGAGCAGCAGCGCCAGGGTCGACTTGCCCGAGCCGTTGGGGCCCGCCACCACCACGAACTCGCCGGGCCCGATGTCCAGGTCCACCCCGGCCAGCGCATCCCGGGAGGCAC
>JAKECL010000175.1 GCA_030460725.1 Propionibacterium sp. | reverse complement strand
GCCGTGTGTGGTGGGTTGGCGGCGCCCGCGTCCCGGGGCGCGGCGGGGGCGGGGGTGGGGGGGCGCGCGGGGGGGCGCCGGGGGGCCGGCCGGGGGCGCCCCCCCCCGGGGCGGCGGGGGGGGGGGGGGGGCGCCGCCCCCGCGCGCCCCCCCCCCCCCCTCCCCTGTGTCCGGGACGCCGTGCAGATGTGGCCACGACCTCCTCACCTCACGTGTCCTCGTGGTCCCCCACTCCGCAGGAGCGGGTCCCGGGCACCCGTCGGCACCTGTGCTCCGGACTTCCCGCTTCCTGGCCTCCACCCTTCCGTCTTCCTGGGTCCAGGAGAAGGCGCAATGGTGGGGACGTGGAGGCGGTGACGGGTTCTCCCGCCGGGGCCCAGGAGAAGGCGCAATGGTGGGGATGTGGAGGCGGCGACCGCTGCTTTCCGGCCGGGGCCCGGGAGAAGGCACAACGGTGGGGATGCGGAGGTGGCGACCGCTGCTTTCCCGCCCGGGTCAGGTGAGGTGCAACGGTGGCCGCCACTCAGGGGTCAGGCAACTGGGATGATCGAAAATGCGCGTCTGATCCCTATAATGATCAGTAACACTCACTTCTCGTTCCCAGGAGCCCCCCGTGAAGGTTGCCATCCTCCCCGACAGCACCGCCATCGGCACCATTGCCGCTGATCAGTTCGAGGACCTGCTGCGGCGCACGACCGAGGCCGTGGTGGGCCTGGCCACCGGCTCCTCCCCGCTCCCGCTCTACGACGAGCTCGTGGACCGCACGGCCGCGGGGCGGCTCTCCTTCGCGCATGCCCGTGCCTTCACCCTGGATGAGTACGTGGGTCTGCCTGAAGGACACCCCCAGTCCTACCGCAGTGTCATCCACCGCGACCTGGTGGATCGCGTCGACCTTCCGCAGCACGCCGTGGCCAGCCCCGACGGCAACGCCGAGGACCTGCAGGGGGAGGCAGCCCGCTACGATGCCTCGATCCGCGAGGCCGGAGGCATTGACCTGCAGCTGCTCGGAATCGGGACGGACGGACACCTCGCGTTCAACGAGCCCGGCGGTTCCCTCGCCTCGCGGACCCATGTCGGGGTGCTCACCGGTCGCACCCGTCAGGACAATGCACGCTTCTTCGGCGATGACCTGGACGCGGTTCCGACCCGCTGCCTCACCCAGGGTCTGGGCACGATCATGGAGGCACGAAAACTGGTCCTCATCGCCACGGGCGCGAGCAAGGCAACCGCAGTGCGTGAGATGGTCGAGGGTGCGGTCTCCGCCCTGTGGCCGGCCACGCTCCTGCAGTTCCATCCCGACGTGCTGGTCCTCCTGGACGAGGACGCAGCCTCCGGTCTGGCCCTCTCCGACTACTACCGGGAGGTGTGGCGCACGGAGGCTGAGCTCTTCTGAGGCTCGCCCCTGACGCGTGGGATTGTCCACGTCCCCGACCGGGAGGGCCACGGGGTCGCCCTCGTCCACCCCACCTACAATGGGCGCCATGCGAGCACTGGACGAACCACGCGGACCCGAGTCCCCCACGGCCCCCTCAGGGCCCTCGGCCGATCCCCGGTCATCCACGGGGCTGCTGGAGCGGACCGAGGAAGAACAGCGCAAGTCCCCCGGGGACGGTGACCGCTTCGCCCACTTCGTGCGACGTGATCGCGCGGACTCCTCCATGGTCACGGGCCAGCCGGTGGTGGCCCTGTGCGGCAAGGTGTGGATCCCCTCCCGTGACGCCTCCAGGTACCCCGTGTGCCCACGCTGCAAGGCGCTGCGCGACGGAATGGGGAAGAACGGGCGCAACTGGCCCTTCTCCGACGGCGGGTCAGGGGGATCCGACAAGTGAGCCGCGGCGGAGACGGCCCACAGGCCCGACCCGCGCGAGTCTCGACGGCAGCTGCCGAGCAGCTCTCACCGGCCTTCCCGCGCCGTGCGGCGTGGGGGACGGCAGGCAGCCTGCGCGCGTGGCAGGCGGCGGCACTCGAGTCCTATCTGGAACGCGGACCCCGTGACTTCCTGGCGGTGGCAACCCCCGGCGCGGGCAAGACCACCTTCGCGCTGCGGGTGGCAGTGGAACTGCTGGGGCGCGGCGTGGTCTCCAAGATCACGGTCGTGTGCCCCACCGAGCACCTCAAGGGCCAGTGGGCAGATGCCGCCGCACGCGTCGGGATCCACCTGGATCCGGCATTCTCCAACGCCCAGGGTCGGGCTGGTTCGCACTTCGACGGTGTGGCGGTGACCTACGCCCAGGTCGCTGCCAACCCGAGCGTCCACTCCGCACGCACCCGGGCCCACCGCACCCTGGTGATCCTCGACGAGATCCACCATGCCGGTGACGCACTGTCGTGGGGTGACGGGATCGCGGAGGCCTTCGGCGAAGCCACACGGCGCCTGTCTCTGACGGGCACCCCATTCCGCTCCGACACCTCGCCCATCCCCTTCGTGCGCTACGTCGAGGACGAGGAGGGGATCCGGCGCTCCCGCGCCGACTACACCTACGGCTACGGGGACGCGCTGCGTGACGGTGTGGTGCGCCCTGTGCTCTTCATGTCCTACTCGGGGAACATGTCGTGGAGGACCTCCGCGGGGGAGCAGTTCAGTGCGCGCCTGGGGGAGCCCCTGACCAAGGACATGATGAAGCAGGCCTGGCGCACGGCCCTGGACCCGAAGGGCGAATGGGTGCCCTCGGTGCTGCGTGCCGCCGACCAACGCCTCTCCGAGGTGCGTCGCCAGGTCCCTGACGCCGGTGGTCTCGTGATCGCCTCCGACCAGACCCAGGCGCGTGCCTACGCCCGCCATCTGCGCGCGATCACCGGGCAGGGTGCCACGGTCGTCCTCTCCGACGACGCCGACGCATCGGAACGCATCGACGGCTTCCGGGAGTCCGAGGACCGCTGGATGGTGGCCGTGCGCATGGTCTCCGAGGGTGTGGACATCCCGCGCCTGGCCGTGGGTGTCTATGCGACCAACACCTCGACCTCGCTCTTCTTTGCGCAGGCCGTGGGGCGCTTCGTGCGGGCCCGGAGGCGGGGGGAGACTGCCACGGTGTTCATCCCCTCCGTCCTGCCTCTGCTGGATCTGGCAGGTCAGATGGAGGTCGAGCGTGACCACGCCCTGGACCGGCCGGTCCGCGCCGACGCGGAGGGGGACCTGTACAACCCCGAGGACGCGCTGGTCGCCCAGGCCGCCCGCAGCGAGCAGGCCTCCTCGGACCTCCTGCCGGGCTTCGAGGCTCTGGGGGCGGACGCCGAGTTCGACGCGGTGCTCTTCGACGGTGCGGCATGGGGGAGTGGCGCCGAGGTCGGCTCCGTCGAGGAGCAGGAGTACCTCGGCATCCCAGGCCTTCTGGAGCCCGATCAGGTGACCACCCTGCTGCGCGCCCGTGCGGCCGACCAGGACCGCCAGCACGGCAGAGCGGTGGAGGCTGCGCGGCAGCGCGAGGCGAACTCGGGGATCTCCGAGCACCGGCTGCGTGCTGCTCGGCGCAAGGAACTGCAGCGACTGGTGTCCTCCTGGTCGCGCAGATCCGGGGACTCCCATGCCGTCATCCATTCACGTCTGCGCCAACGCTGCGGCGGGCCGGAGGTCGCACAGGCCACGACCTCGCAGATCGACGCGCGCATTGCCCTGCTGCGGGAGTGGTTCGTGGGCCGGGTGTGAGTGCCGGGCCAGCGGCGCCGGGTCCGGTGTGGGCGCGGCGGCCTCGCGGAGAGCGTGACGGCGGTATCACGCCAGTGTTAACGTTGACACTGACAGATGTGGTGCACTGACGCACCACCGTTCCGCCGACGGATGATCTTCGGGAGACACCATGCACGACACCACAGGCGCCGCCGCCCCCACCCCCTCTGCGGCTCGGGAGGCGATCGAACGCGCAGAGACAGCGCTGGGCATTGAGTTCGGCTCCACACGCATCAAGGCGGTGCTCGTGGACATGGACGGCCGCCCCCTGGCCTCCGGTTCCCACGACTGGGAGAACCAACTGGTCGATGGTCTGTGGTCCTACGAGGAGGAGATGGTGTGGGAAGGGCTGCGTTCCGCGTTCGCAGACCTGGCCCGTGACGTGGAGAGCACCCACGGCACACCCCTGCGCACGACGGGGAGCATGGGGATCTCCGCGATGATGCACGGCTACCTGGCCCTGGACGCACACGGTCGCCTGCTGGCGCCCTTCCGGACCTGGCGCAACACCAACACCGGTCCGGCCGCGCGCGAGCTCACCGAGCTCTTCTCCTTCAACATCCCCCTGCGATGGAGCATCGCCCATCTCCACCAGGCGATGAGGGACCACGAACCCCACCTTGCGGATCTCGCATCCGTGACGACCCTGGCCGGACTGGTCCACCGACGTCTTTGCGGACGCCATGTCCTGGGAGTGGGGGACGCATCCGGGATGTTCCCTGTCGATCCCCGCACACATGACTACGACGACGCCCTCGTGGATGCCTACGACGCCCTGGCCCGGGCGACAGGGGACCTGCCCCCACTGCGGGAGCTGCTGCCCGAGGTGCTGGTTGCCGGGCAGGATGCGGGCAGTCTGAGCGAGGAGGGAGCTCGCCTCCTGGACCCCACCGGTGTGTTCGGGGCGGGCGTTCCCATGTGTCCCCCCGAGGGGGACGCAGGCACGGGCATGGTGGCCACGCGGGCAGTCGAACCGCGCACGGGCAACGTCTCCGCAGGGACCTCCGTCTTCGCCATGGTCGTCCTGGAACGCTCCCTGGGCCGGGTGCATCCCGAGCTGGACCTGGTCGCCACGCCCGAGGGGTTTCCCGTGGCCATGGTGCATTCCAACAACGGAGCCTCGGAGTGGGACCAGTGGGTCGGGGTGTTCTCCGAGTTCGCCACGGCGGCCGGGGTGGATCTGCCACGTCATGCGCTCTACGACCTGCTCCACGCCCAGGCGTTGCAGGGCCCGGCGGACGGGGGCGGCCTGATGGCGTTCAACTTCCTCTCCGGCGAGCCGATAGTCGGCCTGGAGCACGGGAGGCCCCTGTCCCTGCGCAACCCCGGGGCTCCCCTGACGCTCCAGGCGTTCATGCGCACCCAGCTCATGACGATCTTCGCGTCCCTGCGTGTGGGTATGGACATTCTTCTGCAGGACGAGGGCGTGGCCCTGGACCAGCTCTACGCCCATGGCGGCCTGTTCAAGACACCCGTGGTGGCCCAGACCGTCCTGGCAGGCGCATTGGACACCCCCATCA
>JAKECL010000174.1 GCA_030460725.1 Propionibacterium sp. | reverse complement strand
CGGAGGAGTCCTGGTGTTCGATCGAGTGGGGCGGGTCGTCACCCGCCACCCCGTCATGGTGCTGGCCACCTGGGTGCTCCTGGTGGCCCTGGCCGGTGCCTCCGCCCTGTGGGGCTTCGGACAGGGTGGTCTCTTCGACCGCATGAAGACCTCGGACTTCGTGGTCCCCGGATCCCAGTCCGAGACGGTGTCGGACCTGACCTCCAGGAACGGAGAGAGCGAGACGGGAACCACCTCCACCGTCGTCGTCTCGGGCCTGGACATGGCCACGGACCAGGCGGCGATCGCCGACTTTGCGACCTCGCACCGCCACCTCCTCGAGGTTCGTGGCGTCGACTCCGTCCTCGATCCCTTCGCCCTGCCCGATCCGACCTCCGAGCAGGCGCAGGCGTTCATGTCGACAGCCGGTGACGGCTACGTCGCCGTCGTCGCCCTCGTCGACGACCCGGGGACGGAGGCGGGGGATGCCGCCCAGGCGGCCCTGGCAACGGGCGTGGCGGACTACCAGGACGCACTCCAGGAGCAGTTCCCCACTGCCGAGGTCCAGCAGGTCTCGGAGCATGTGATCTCCGTGGCCATCCTGGACCAGGTGCGCCACGACCTCGTCGCCGGGGAACTGGTCGGACTGCCCGTGGCGGCACTCATCATGGTCATCGTCTTCGGGGGCCTGCTGGCCGCGGGTATGCCCCTCATGGCCGCCCTCTGCGCGATCGCAGTGGGTACGGGCGCCCTGTGGGTGGCGACCTTCGCCACCGGCATCGACTCCTTCATCCTCAACGTCGTCTCGGTGATCGGGGTGGCCCTGTCCATCGACTACGGGCTGCTGGTGGTCAGTCGCTTCCGTGAGGAGGCCAAGGACCTCGCTCCCGCGCAGGGCCGCGGAAAGGTCGGCCCCGGCGTGGGCGACGCGGACGAGGGCGCCGCGGGAGATGTGCAGGCGCAGGTGTCGGCGGCGGTGCGCCGAGCGGTGGCGACAGCGGGACGCACGGTGACCTTCTCCGCGGTCACCATCGCCTTCGCCATGGTCGGACTGCTGGTCATGCGCACCCATGTGCTGCGCACCATCGGCCTGGGAGGGATGGTGGTGACGGTGCTGGCCCTGCTGGCCTCCGTCACCCTGGTGCCTGCCCTGCTCACCCTGCTCGGGGGGCGCCTCATGAGGCCCTCGCCGGTCACCCGTGTCCCTGTCCTGCGCAGGGTGGTGGCCGCGGTGGGGGACTCCTCGGGTGACCACGGGTTCTTCTCGCGCCTGGCACGGTGGGTGCATGCGCGGCCCTGGTGGGTCATGGGGGTCAGCGCGCTCATCCTGGTGACCATGGCGTTGCCGCTGAAGGGCCTGGAGCTGCGCAACAACTTCACCGACTACATCCCCGCCGGCACCCAGCTGCGCGCCGCCTTCGACACCGTCCAGTCGGACTATCCGGCCCTGGCGGTACCTTCCGTCCAGGCCGTGGCCGAGGTCGCGCCGCAGGACTCCGCACGCCTGGTCGAGCAGGTCAAGGCCATCCCCGGGGTCCAGGACGTCCGGGTGAGCGACCTGGAGGCCCATCCCGACATGACCCTGGTCGACGTGCGGGTCGACTCCCCGGACCAGGTGGGTGAGCAGGTCAGCGATGTCATGCTGGCCATGCGGGACCTGGACCCAGGCGTTGGCTGGTGGGTCGGGGGTGGGGCGGCTCTGCAGCACGACTTCACCCACGCCCTGGGGCAGGACGCCCCTCTGGCACTGGGCGTGGTGGCGCTGGCGGTCCTGGTGCTGCTGTTCCTCATGACAGGCTCCCTGTTGGTGCCCCTCAAGGCACTGGTCATCAACTCCCTGTCCCTCCTGGCCTCCCTGGGGCTGACCACCCTGGTCTTCGAGAAGGGTCTCTTCGGGGTGCCCCAGACCCAGGGGCTGGAGACCTTCATCGTGGCCTGCATGGTGGCCTTCGGTTTCGGCCTGGCCATGGACTATGAGGTCTTCCTCCTGGCGCGCATCAAGGAGTACTGGGACCAGGGCATGGACAATGACACGGCGGTGGAGCGCGGGTTGCAGCGCTCCGGACGGATCATCACCTCCGCGGCGGCGATCATCATCGCCGTGTTCATCGGCTTCACCGCAGGCGACATGCTCGCCATCAAGCAGATCGGGGTGGCACTGGCGATCATGGTGGCCACAGATGCGACGCTGACCCGGTTGCTGCTGGTCCCCGCCACGATGACCCTGCTGGGCCGGTGGAACTGGTGGGCGCCGGCCCCCCTGCGCAGGCTCCATGAGCGTTTCGGCCTGCATGAGTGAGGTGTGAGGGACGGGGACAGAGGTCCTGTGAGCGGTGGGCGCTCCGTGGATGAGCGGGGTCGGAGTTGCGTTAATGACTGCCTTTGCGACCGACTTCGGGCGCTCCGTGGGTGAGCAGGGTCGGAAGGGCTCTGATCGCGAGATTTCGGTTGACCGCGATTGAATGATTGAGGGGTCGAACATTAGGGTGGAGGTGTTCCCGCCCGGTGTGGACCCACTCCTGGCGTGGCCGAGCGACCCCCACAGGCTTCACCATGACGGAGGACACTATGCACGCCACCACTTCGGCTCCTGCCACGCCCGCCAGGGCGCACACCGGCGCCCTGCGCCGCGCCGCCGCCCTCGTCCTGGGTGCGGCGGTGGCAATGGGTGTCTCAGCCTGCTCCTCCGGCGCCGATCAGCAGTCCTCGGGGGCGCCTTCCGGAGGCGCGGATGCCTCCGGCGCCAAGCCGGTCGTCCTCACCACCTTCACTGTCCTGGCCGACATCGCCAGCAATGTCGCGGGGGACCACCTCGACGTCCAGTCCATCACCAAGGCCGGCGCCGAGATCCACGGGTACGAACCGACTCCGGGAGACATCAAGAAGGCGGAGAACGCCGACCTCATCCTCGACAACGGACTCAACCTGGAAGTGTGGTTCCAGAAGTTCGTCTCGGATCTCGATGTGCCCCATGTCGTCGTCTCCGAGGGTGTGGAACCCATGGACATCACCGAGGACGCCTACGCCGGCAAACCCAACCCCCACGCGTGGATGAGTCCCGCCAACGTCTCCATCTACGTCGACAACATGGTCAAGGCCTTCTCCGACCTCGATCCGGCCCACGCCGAGGACTACCGGGCCAACGCCACGGCCTACCAGAGCGAACTGAAGGACATCCAGGACGAGTTCACCGCCGAGCTCTCCACCCTACCGGAGAACGAACGCGCCCTCGTGACCTGCGAAGGAGCCTTCTCCTACCTCGCCCGCGACGCAGGTCTGACGGAGAAGTACATCTGGGCCGTCAATGCGGAGTCCCAGGCCACGCCCCAGCAGATCGCCTCGACCATCGAGTTCGTCAAGGACAACCAGGTCCCCGCCGTCTTCTGTGAGTCCACAGTCTCCGATGCCCCCATGCGCCAGGTCGTCGAGGCCACCGACGCCACCTTCGGGGGCGTGCTCTACGTCGACTCGCTCTCCGAGGCAGACGGGCCCGTCCCGACCTACCTCGAACTCATCCGCCACGACACCGACGTCATCACCGCCGCCCTCACCGGGAAGCAGTCGTGACGCCCGCGCTCGCGGTCGAGGTGGTCACCGTCCACTACGGGGAGGTCCTCGCCCTCGACCACGCCGACCTCACCCTGGAGGCGGGGCGTGTCTGCGGTCTCATCGGAATGAACGGGTCCGGGAAGTCCACGCTCTTCAAGGCCATCATGGGCATGGTGCGTCCCGACTCCGGGGTGATCACCATCAACGGGGGAGCGCCCAGGCAGGCGCGCCGGGAGGGCATCGTCGGCTACGTCCCCCAGAGCGAGGACGTCGACTGGGACTTCCCGATCTCCGTCCGCGAAGTCGTCATGACTGGTCGCTACGGGCACATGGGGCCGCTGCGACGCGCCCGCGCCCGCGACCACGAGGCAGTGGAGCACGCCCTGGGACGCGTGGAACTCAGCGAGTTCGCCGACCGCCAGATCGGGCAGCTCTCCGGCGGGCAGAAGAAGAGGGCATTCGTGGCCCGAGGCATCGCGCAGGGGGCGACGATCCTGCTGCTGGACGAGCCTTTCGCAGGTGTCGACAAGCGTTCCGAGGCCACCATCACCCGGCTCCTGCGTGAACTCGCCGCCGAAGGCGTCACCATCCTCGTCTCCACCCACGACCTGCACGCCCTCCCGGGTCTGGCCGACGAAGCCGTCCTGATCAACCGACGGATCCTCATGCATGGCGGCCCCGAGGAGGTGCTCCGACCGGAGAACCTCGCCCTGGCCTTCGGGCTGGATCCCCTGAGCACCGGGGAGGGACGATGAACATCATCGACCTGCTTCTGGAACCACTCGGCTATGACTTCATGGTGCGCGCCCTGGCGACCACCCTCATCGCCTCCATCGTGTGCGCGGTCCTCTCCTGCTGGCTGGTCCTCATCGGATGGTCCCTGATGGGCGACGCCGTCTCCCACGCGGTCCTGCCCGGGGTCGTCCTGGCCTACATCTTCGGGGCACCCTTCGCGGTGGGCGCGGTGATCTTCGGGTTCCTCGCCGTCGGGATGATCGGCGTGGTCCGGGACACGAGCCGCCTGAAGGAGGACGCCGTCATCGGTATCGTGTTCACCACGATGTTCGCCCTCGGACTGGTGCTGATCTCCGTCACGCCCTCGCAGACGGACCTCAACCACATCATCTTCGGCAACCTGCTGGGCGTGTCCACGTCGGATCTCATCCAGGTGGCTGTCCTGGGCGTCTTCAGCTTCGCGTCGCTGGTCATCAAGAGGCGGGACTTCACCCTCTACGCCTTCGATCCCACCCATGCCCACGCCATCGGGCTGAGCCCCCGGCACCTCGGGGCGGCACTGCTCGCCCTTCTGGCGTTGACGGCGGTCGTCGCCCTGCAGACCGTCGGGGTCATCCTCGTCGTCGCGATGCTCATCATTCCCGGCGCAACCGCCTACCTGATCACCGATCGCTTCGGTCGCATGCTGGTGATCGCGCCGGTGCTCGCCGCGCTGTGCGGGGTCATCGGGCTCTACGTCTCCTACTACCTCGACACCGCTCCAGGCGGGATGGTGGTGCTCATGCAGGGCGGCGCCTTCACCCTCGTCTACCTGTTCAGCCCGAGACAGGGCGTCATCGGGTCACGGCTGAGTGCGCGCACCCGGGCCCGTCAGCACGCCGCAGAGGTCGCCGAGGCCTCCGAGGAGACGCCGGACCTGCGAGAGCTGGGAGCCTGAGGG
>JAKECL010000173.1 GCA_030460725.1 Propionibacterium sp. | reverse complement strand
CCATCGGACGGATGAGTTCGCGGAGGACCTCGACATTGCCGTAGTCGGCGTAGAGAGTGGGCTCCCCGGGGAAGATGTGGTGGGGACGCATCTGCACCCCGGCTTCGGACAAGGACTCCTCCACCTGCGGCCCCGCGGCCCGGTAGGTGTTCTCATCCGCAACGACCAGTGCCTTGCGTCCAGGAAAGAGATCTGCGAACACCTCTCCCGTCTGCCCCAGGGCCTCACGCCCGAAGACGATCGTCCGGGTCTCATCGGCGTCCTTGAGCGCTGCCTCGATCAATGCGTTGGCCATGACTCCCCTTCTCTCTTGTGGTGTGTCTGCTCCCCTGTGGGAACCGACCCTCCCGATGCGTCTCCCCAGACCTGGGTCCGTCGTGGTCGGGTCCACCTCCACCACAGGTACACGGACAGACTCGACCGCACGGACCACATGACGGCCCCCTTGCACGTCGACGTCTTCCCGATCACGTCCACCTCCGGTGGCGACGCGACCCACAGTACAACCAAGATTAACGCAGTCGATGCGAAAATCCACATGTTCGGTGAGAATCTCTGGGCGAGCTTCCCACCTCACTCCCTGCCCCGCCGGGCAGGGCAGGGACCGACATGAGGGGGCATGCGCGCCCACACCACACTCCGCCATCCGCGCCTCACACTGGCACCCGCGCCTCGCACTGCCACCCGCGCCTCGGGTGGAGGATGGCGGCGCCCGCCGCGTCCCCGTGGCATCCCGTCGCGTCCCGGCCGCGCTACCCCGGACCCGAACCCGAACCCGAACCCGGACCCGAACCAGGACCAGGACCAGGACCGCATCATCGCCGTGGTGCACGGAGTCGGACCCACCACAGGCGCTGCGTCGAAGAGGCCGAGGTATCCACCTATCCTGATCACCATGAGTCGGCGAGAGAGTGACCCGGAAGAAGCCGAGGAGACCGGTGTCGGAGACATCCCCGACACCGATGCCCTCCAGGAGGGTCTCTTCGAGGTTCCTGCGGGAGCACGCCGAGCGCGGGCGCGTGTCATCATCCTCACCGGGCCGTCCGGATCAGGGAAGACCTCCCTGACCACCCGCACCGGCATCACCTCACTGTCACTCGACCACTTCTACCGCGACGGCGACGAGGCATCGATGCCCATGCTGCGCGACGACCTGGTTGACTGGGATGATCCACGCTCCTGGAATGCCGATGACGCCGTGCGTTCGATCCTGGAGCTGTGCCGCACCGGGCAGACCGAGGTGCCCGTCTACGACATTCCCTCCAACCGGCGCACCGGTTCCCGGCACATGGTGCTGGACCCCGGAGAACCGCTCTTCATCGCCGAGGGAATCTTTGCCGCCGAACTCGTGACACGCCTCGAGGACGAGGGTGTGTTGGCCGACGCCATCTGCATCGCACGCTCACCGCTGCGCAACATGTGGTTCCGCCTCCTGCGGGACATGGGAGAGGCGCGCAAACCCGTCCCCGTCCTCCTGATGCGCGGAGCCCGTCTGGCCCGTGAGGAGCCCCGGAAGGTCCGTCACCTGGAGCAGTGCGGCTGCAGGCCCGTGGGCTCCCTGGACGAGGCCGCCGCCGCCCTGGAGGCCCTGGTCCACGCCGAACGCCGCGCCCAACGGGCTGCGAACTGACGCAGTCGATCGCCGGGGGCATGAGACGCCGACGTCGCGTCCATGGCGGACGCAGGAGCCGTCAGCCGTGCCGCCCTGCTCCGCCCCGCACGACGACGGACCTCGCCGGGATTGACGACGGACTTCGCAGGGAAGAAGGACGGACTTCGCAGGGAAGGAGGACGGACTTCGGCGTCAGATCTTCTTGACCAGGGGGAAGGTGATGGTCTCGCGAATCCCCTGGCCGGTGAGGGCCATCAGGAGGCGGTCCAGGCCCATCCCCATGCCACCTGCTGGTGGCATCCCGTACTCCATCGCCTGGAGGAAGTCCTCATCCAGGACCATTGCCTCGGGATCGCCCTCGGCCGCCGCCAGCGCCTGCGCCTCGAAACGCTTGCGCTGGATCACCGGGTCGACCAACTCCGAGTACGCCGTCGCCAACTCGAAGCCGCGCACGTAGAGGTCCCACTTCTCCACCACTCCCGGCTTGGAGCGGTGCTGGCGCGTCAGGGGGCTGGAGTCCTCCGGGAAGTCCCGCACAAAGGTCGGCGCCCACAGGTGGTCACCCACCGTCTTCTCGAAGAGGGTCTCGACGATCTTGCCGGGCACGTAGTGGTCGGGGATCTCCTCGCCGAGTCCGCGGGCCAGTTCGACCAGCTCCCCACGGCGCGTGAAGGGCGAGACCTCGCATCCCACCGCGTTCGAGACCGAGTCGTAGAGGCTGATTGCGTCCCAGCTGCCCGACAGGTCGTAGGTGGAGCCGTCAGGCAGGGTGACCACCTCGGTGCCCAACGCGTCACGAGCTGCCTTCTGGATGAACTCCCGCGTACGCGTGGCCATGGTGTCGTAGGTGCCGTAGGCCTCATAGGCCTCCAGCATCGTGAACTCCGGTGAGTGGGAGGAGTCGGCGCCCTCATTGCGGAAGTTGCGGTTGATCTCGAAGACCTTGTCGATCCCGCCCACGACGGCGCGCTTGAGGTAGAGCTCGGGCGCGATGCGCAGGTAGAGGTCCGTGTCGTAGGCGTTCATGTGGGTCCTGAACGGCCGAGCTGCGGCACCACCGTGGAGCACCTGGAGCATCGGCGTCTCGATCTCCACGAAACCTGCGGTGTCGAAGTACTGGCGAAGCGACTTCACGACCCTGGCCCGAGTGCGCACCATCTCACGCGCGGCCGGACGCACGATCATGTCGAGGTAGCGCCTGCGCACACGCATGTCCTCCGACAGTCCTCCCCCGACGCCGCCCTCGCCCGATGTGAAGGTCTTGGGCAGGGGACGCAGCGCCTTGGAGGCGATCTCCCACGCAGGGGCGGTGTCCCCGCCCGGCTCAGCCATGACCGACAACTCACCGCGGCGCGAGGAGATGACGCGACCGTGGACGAAGAGGTGGTCACCCAGGTCGACGTCCGCCTTGTACTCCGCCAGGGAGTCCGCCCCCACCTCCTTGGCCGAGAGCATCACCTGGAGACGGTTGCCCTCCCCGTCCTGCAGCGTCGCGAAGCACAGCTTCCCCGAGTTGCGCATGAGGACCACGCGCCCGGCCAGACCGACGACCACGTCGGTCTCCTCCCCCGCCTCAAGACCGGAGTAGTCGGCGCGCACCTGCTTGATGGTGGAGGTGATGGGGAGGAGGACGGGATAGGGGGGCACACCCTCGTCCAGCATTCGCTGGCGCTTCGCCGCACGCACCCTGACCTGCTCGGGTGTGTCGTCGAGGGCAGGAACCTCAGGGGTGGGGGCGGTGGTGGGCTCGGTCTTGGCGTCAGTCACGCCCCCATGGTAACTGCTGGGCGCCCACCGACCACGGGCCGGACGACCGGCATGGGGCCACGCCCTGCCACGAGGGGAGACCCGAACGACGGGTACCGGGCCACGCCCTGCCACGAGGGGAGACCCGAACGACGGGTACCGGGCCGCGCGCGGACCCCACACCGGACCGACCCTGTGCGCCGATCGCTCCCGAGAGGAACTCAGCCCTGTTGCTCGACCGCTCCCGGGGTGGTGCGGGTGCCGGAGGAACGCAAGCCCAGCTCGCGGGCACGCTCAGTGTGCTCGGGCACCGCACCGGGGTCATCGCCGGAGTGGAGGAGATGGTTGTCCCGGTCGACGAAGACCACACTGGGGCGCCAGTCCCGCACCTGCGACTCCGGGACCTGGGCGTATGCCATGACGATGACCAGGTCGCCGACCGTCACCAGGTGTGCGGCGGCTCCGTTCATCTGCAGCATGCCCGATCCCCGTTCACCGGGGATGACGTAGGTGGTCAGGCGATTGCCGTTCTCGATGTCTGAGATGTCGACCTGCTGTCCCGCCACGATGTCCGCGGCGTCCAGGAGGTCGGCGTCGATCGTCACCGATCCGACGTAGTGCAGGTCCGCGGCCGTGACGCGCACGCGGTGGATCTTGCCCTGGATCATCGGGCGCATGACCTCTGTCATGTCATTTCCCTCCTCGGGAGGACCCGCCGCCCAGGGTCACCAGTGTGTTGTCGATCAGCCGGGTGGTGCCCACACGGGCAGCGACCAGCAGGAACGCGGGCGTCCCGGCCCTCACGTCTCCTTCGACACAGTCGAAGGTGTCAGGGTCGGTCAGTGCGACATAGTCGATCTCCACCCCGTCCTCGGCGGCGAGCACCGCCCGGGTGTCCGCCAGGACAGCGGCGGGGGTTCCCCCCAGGGATGCCGAGCGGGCCCCGACCTGCAGCGCGCGGGAGAGGGCACGGGCATGGTGGCGCTCCTCCTCGGAGAGGTAGCGGTTGCGGCTGGAGCGGGCCACACCGTCGGTGTCGCGGGAGATGGGCACGGAGGCGATGCTCACCGGGAGATCCAGGTCGCGCACAAGGGTGCGCACCATGGTCAGCTGCTGGGCGTCCTTCTGACCGAAGACCGCGACCTGGGGGCGGGTGAGATTGATGACCTTGGTGACGACCAGGGCCACACCGGCCAGGTGGGTGGGACGGGTGGCGCCCTCCAGGACGCGGGCGATGGGGCCAGGGTCCACTGTGATGCGCGGGGGCACAGGGTAGACATCTTCAGGCTCGGGGGCGTAGACCACTTCGACACCCTCAGCAGCGAGCTTCTCCACATCGGCGTCCAAGGTCCGCGGGTAGGCATCGAAGTCCTCACCGGGTGCGAACTGCGTGGGGTTGACGAAGATGGAGACGACGATGTGGTCGGCCAGACTGCGGGCCCGACGCACCAGCGTGAGATGGCCCTCGTGCAGGGCACCCATCGTCATCACCAGGGCACGGGTGCCGCTGGTGGCAGCCAGGGCATCAGCCAACTCCTGACGGTTGTGGGCAATGACGGGTGCGTCGCGCACGGGTGGCTCCTCGGTGTGGACCCGGGTGTCTCCCGGGAGCTCCATTGTCCCGCATGGCGGCGGTGGGGCGCACCTCGGACCACGCCCACGGATCTCCGCGTGTTCCATCCCACTCGCCACACACCCCGGGCCCGGGAGCCCGCCGGATGGTGCCACGCCGGGGTCGGGTCGGCTGAGCGGTGGCCCCCCCCCCCCGGGGGGGGGCCCCCCCCCCCGCCGGGCCGGCATTACGGCCCCACCCCCACGGGACAGGGAGCCACGGTAAAAATTGCGCGGCGCGGGCGGAAACGGCC
>JAKECL010000172.1 GCA_030460725.1 Propionibacterium sp. | reverse complement strand
CTCCACCGCCCTCGGGGTCACCCCGCGACACTCCGTCCCCCCCACAAACAAAAATGGGGCCCCCCCCCCCCCCTGATCCGGGTGGGGGCAGACCCCGTGGGACCACCACTCGTCACGTCACACGGTCACCCGCATGGCCCGGCCGAGGGCCGATCCCCGATGCCTGGTCGCTCAGGCGTCGATCTCGGTCACACGGCCTGAACCGACCGTGTGGCCACCCTCGCGGATGGCGAAGCCCAGGCCGGGCTCCATCGCGATGGGGTGGATCAGCTCGACGTCGATCTCGGTCGTGTCGCCGGGCATCACCATGTCGGTGCCCTCGGGCAGCTGGATGACGCCGGTCACGTCCGTGGTACGGAAGTAGAACTGCGGGCGGTAGTTGGTGAAGAACGGCTTGTGACGGCCGCCCTCGTCCTTCTTCAGGATGTAGACCTGGCCCTTGAACTTCGTGTGGGGCGTGATGGAGCCGGGCTTGGCCACGACCTGGCCACGCTCGACCTCGTCGCGCTTGGTGCCGCGCAGCAGCAGGCCACAGTTCTCGCCTGCCCAGGCCTCGTCCATCGACTTGTGGAACATCTCGATGCCGGTGACCGTGGTCTTCTGCGTGGGACGGATGCCCAGGATCTCGACCTCGGAGTTGATGGCGAGCTTGCCACGCTCCACACGGCCGGTCACGACGGTGCCGCGGCCGGTGATGGTGAAGACGTCCTCGACGGGCATGAGGAACGGCTTGTCCATGTCACGCTCGGGGGTCGGGATGTAGGTGTCCACGGCATCCATGAGCTCTTCGATCTTCTTGGTCCACTCGGGGTCACCCTCGAGGGCCTTCAGAGCCGAGACACGGATGATCGGGGCGTTGTCGCCGTCGAAGCCCTGCGAGTTGAGCAGGTCGCGGCACTCCTCCTCGACCAGCTCGAGCATCTCTTCGTCGTCGACCATGTCCGCCTTGTTGAGGGCGACCAGGATCGTGGGCACGCCGACCTGACGGGCGAGCAGCACGTGCTCACGCGTCTGGGCCATCGGGCCGTCGGTGGCGGCAACCACCAGGATTGCGCCGTCCATCTGGGCGGCACCGGTGATCATGTTCTTGATGTAGTCGGCGTGGCCGGGAGCGTCGACGTGTGCGTAGTGACGCTTCTCGGTCTGGTACTCGACGTGGGAGACGTTGATCGTGATGCCACGATCGCGCTCCTCCGGGGCGTTGTCGACCTGGTCGAACGGCGTGAAGTCGTTCAGGTCCGGGTACTTGTCGTGCAGCACCTTGGTGATCGCTGCGGTGAGCGTGGTCTTGCCGTGGTCAACGTGACCGATGGTACCGACGTTGACGTGCGGCTTGGTGCGCTCGAACTTGGCCTTCGCCACTGGTGTCCTCCTGGACTCGGGTAGATGTTCTCTCAGCCTTCGGCTCGGTGCCACTGTAACACCGACGGGACAGGAGATCCTACAGGGTTTTCTATTGATGTAGGGCGGATCTCCCCGGTCCGGCCGCGACCTCTGTCGCAGCCTTTCCGGGAGTCTGGGTGGGGCCCGGCGTCGCCACCGCGCCCCACCCAGATCGGGGTCGATCCGACCCCGTGGGACTCACTCGCCCCGAGACTTCCCGATGATCTCCTCGGCGACGTTCCGGGGGACCTCGGCGTAGCTGTCGAACTGCATCGAGTACACCGCGCGACCCTGGGTCTTGGACCGCAGGTCTCCGACATACCCGAACATCTCCGACAGCGGCACGTGCGCCTGGACCACGCGCACGCCGTGCTGCTCATCCATGGACTGGATCGAGCCGCGACGGGAGTTGAGGTCGCCGATGACGTCGCCCATGTACTCCTCGGGCGTGCGCACCTCGACCTCCATGATCGGCTCCAACAGGACCGGCTTGGCCTTCTTGGCAGCCTCACGGAACGCCATGGAGCCGGCGATCTTGAAGGCCATCTCGGAGGAGTCGACCTCGTGGTAGGCGCCGTCCAGCAGCGTCGCGCGGATGTCCACCATCGGGTAGCCGGCCAGCACGCCGGACTGCATGGCGTCCTTCATGCCGTGGTCGACGGAGGGGATGTACTCGCGCGGCACGCGGCCACCCGTCACCTTGTCCACGAACTCGTAGTCGACCTCGGAGTCGGTGGGCAGCGGCTCCAGCGCGATGATCACGCGCGCGAACTGACCCGAACCACCGGTCTGCTTCTTGTGCGTGTACTCGAACTTCTCGACCGTCTTGCGGATGGTCTCGCGGTAGGCGACCATCGGCTTGCCGACGTTCGCCTCGACCTTGAACTCGCGACGCATGCGGTCGACGATGATGTCGAGGTGGAGCTCGCCCATGCCGCCGATGACGGTCTGGCCGGTCTCCGGGTCCAGCTCGACGGTGAAGGTCGGGTCCTCCTCCGCCAGCTTCTGGATGGCGACACCCATCTTCTCCTGGTCGGCCTTCGACTTGGGCTCGACGGCGACGTGGATGACGGGCTTGGGGAAGGTCATCGACTCCAGGATGATCGGCTTGTCGATCGCGCAGAGCGTGTCGCCGGTCGTGGTGTCCTTCAGGCCGATCACCGCGTAGATGTGGCCAGCATGGGCCTCATCAACGGGGTTCTCCTTGTTGGAGTGCATCTGGAAGATCTTCCCGATGCGCTCCTTCTTGCCCTTCGTGGAGTTGAGGACCGCGGAACCGGCCTCCAGCTTGCCCGAGTAGACCCGGATGAAGGTCAGCTTCCCGAAGAACGGGTGGGCGGCGATCTTGAAGGCCAGGGCCGAGAAGGGCTCGTGCTCATCAGGCTTGCGGGACTCCGTCTCACCCTCGTCCTCGTGACCGGGCTTGAAGCCGGTGACGTCGGGGACGTCGAGGGGGGAGGGGAGGAAGTCGATGACCGCGTCGAGCACGGGCTGGGTGCCCATGTTCTTCAGCGCGGTGCCGCAGTAGACCGGGAACGCCTTGCCGGCGATCGTCAGGGCGCGCACGCCCTCCTTGATCTGCTCGACGGAGAGCTCGCCGTTCTCCAGGTAGAGATCCGTGAGCTCGTCGGTGCCCTCGGCCGCAGCCTCCATGAGCGCCTCACGGTACTCAATGGCACGGTCGACCAGGTCGGCGGGGATCTCGCCCTCCTCGACAATGGCGCCCAGCGTCGGGTTGCCCTGGGCATCCTTGACGGGGTAGTGCAGGGCCTTCATGGACAGCAGGTCGATGTTGCCCTCGAAGTCGTTCTCCGCACCGATCGGCAGCTGCATGACGATGGGGTTCGCCTTGAGGCGGTCCTTGATCGTCTGCACCGAGAAGTAGAAGTCCGCGCCGAGCTTGTCCATCTTGTTGATGAAGCAGATGCGGGGGACCTCGTACTTGTCGGCCTGGCGCCACACCGTCTCGGACTGGGGCTCCACGCCCTCCTTGCCGTCGAAGACCGCGACGGCGCCGTCGAGCACGCGCAGGGAGCGCTCGACCTCGACCGTGAAGTCCACGTGTCCGGGGGTGTCGATGATGTTGATCTGGTTGTTCTTCCAGAAGCAGGTGACGGCCGCGGAGGTGATGGTGATCCCGCGTTCCTTCTCCTGCTCCATCCAGTCGGTCGTCGAGGCGCCGTCGTGGGTCTCGCCGATCTTGTAGTTGATGCCCGTGTAGAACAGGATGCGTTCCGTCACGGTCGTCTTGCCGGCATCGATGTGGGCCATGATGCCGATGTTGCGGACCTTCCTCAGGTCGGTCAACACCTCTTGTGCCACGGAGTTGTGTCCTAACGCTTGAAGTTGCGTGGATCTGGTCCGTCCTCCCCCACGAGGGCGGGGCCGTGCGTCCTGGGGCCGTGTGCCACCCGCATGCGCGGGATGACGGCGGGACTCAGGCGGCGTCGCCCTCGTGAAGGGGAAGGGTCACCAGCGGTAGTGGGCGAATGCGCGGTTCGACTCGGCCATCTTGTGCATGTCCTCGCGACGCTTGACAGCGGCGCCCAGGCCATTGGAGGCGTCCATGATCTCGTTGGCGAGACGCTCGGTCATCGTCTTCTCGCGACGCTGGCGGGAGAAGTCGGTGAGCCAGCGCAGGGCCAGCGTGGTCTGACGCGCGGGGCGGACCTCGACGGGGACCTGGTAGGTCGCGCCGCCGACACGGCGGGAGCGGACCTCCAGGGCCGGGCGGATGTTGTCCAGTGCGCGCTTGAGCACGACGACCGGATCCTGGTCCGTCTTCTCGCGCACGGTCTCCAGTGCGCCGTAGACGATGCGTTCGGCGACGGTCTTCTTGCCGTCCAGGAGGACGCGGTTCACCAGCTGGGTGACGACCTTGGATCCGTAGACCGGATCGTCGACCAACGGACGCTTGGGAGCGGGGCCCTTACGAGGCATTACTTCTTCTCCTTCTTCGCGCCGTAGCGGGAACGGGCCTGCTGGCGGTTGCGGACACCCTGGGTGTCCAGCGAGCCACGCACGATGCGGTAACGGACGCCGGGGAGGTCCTTCACACGACCGCCACGGACCAGGACGATGGAGTGCTCCTGGAGGTTGTGGCCCTCGCCGGGGATGTAGGCCGTGACCTCGATGCCGGAGGAGAGGCGCACACGCGCGACCTTGCGGAGAGCCGAGTTCGGCTTCTTCGGGGTGGTCGTGTACACGCGTGTGCACACGCCGCGGCGCTGGGGCGAGCCCTTGAGCGCGGGGGTCTTCGCCTTCGCGCGCTTGGAGCTGCGTCCCTTGCGGACGAGCTGCTGGATTGTAGGCACTGGGTCTCCAGTTCTTCTGTTTCGGTGCTGTGGCGGCGGACCGGTGGACGTCTGTCGTTGTCGGACAGGCAGTGCGTGGTCGAGCCCTGATGTTCAGTCAGCCGTGGCGGTTCGGATCCCCTGTCCGCGGACAGCACCGTCCGTCAGGGGCCGGTGCGCCATGATGACCACCGCGCAGTTCGCGACGTGTCGGACCATGGGTCCGGCACACGCTGCTGCGGCGGTCAGAGGATGACGCCCGGAGCTCCGACGAGGGGAGCCCGCACGTCCCGGTCTGCGGACCTGCGGGAACCGGTGCGGTGCACGGTCCCGACGGGCGCTTCGGGGACGTTCAGTGGACCCGAGAGCCTCGGGTACCGCAGAACAGTCTAGCGGCGCGGACTTTGGGGCGTCAACGCGGGGAATCGTGAGGTCCGGCGCACCCGGGCGGTCGGGGGTGGTGGCGATGGGGGCTGGGTGCCCATGGCGCCACGACACGGAACGGGGCTCAGGGCTCAGGGCTCAGGGCTCAGGAAAGGAGCGGCTGAGGGA
>JAKECL010000171.1 GCA_030460725.1 Propionibacterium sp. | reverse complement strand
GCCCCCGCTCCACCGTCGGCACCCTCTCCCAGTGTCTGAACGTCCTGCGCCTCATGTTCTCCCGCCTGGGCTCGCACGTGTGCCCCAACGGACACCGCCTCCCGCCCTCGTTGATGGCCTCCGTCCAGGAGCGTCGCACCTGCCCGGAGTGCGGAGTCACCTTCGACCAACCCAGTGCCGAGTCCTTCGCCTTCACCAGTCTCGGCGCCTGCCCCACCTGCCACGGACTGGGGGAGGTCCGCCAGGTCGACGCCGACGCCCTGGTCCCCGACCCTTCACTCACCCTGGACCAGGGGGCGGTCGCGCCCTGGCGGGGCCCGGTGCGCGGCGCCATGCCCCTGGTCGCCCGCGAACTCGGCGTGCGCACCGACGTCGCCTGGAGCGAGCTGAGCGCCACGGAACGCGAGACCGTCCTGCACGGCCCGGCCACGCGCCGACGCGTGATCATCGGGTTCAAGGGCGACCAGGAGATCCCCCTCAACGTCACCTTCGAAAACGCCTTCACCACCGTGGAGAAGCTCGCCAGCCGCGAGGACCAGGACGGCCAGGTGGGCCCCAGCCGCTTCGGACGCTACTTCACGCGTCTGACCTGCCCCACCTGCCACGGTTCACGTCTGGCACCCCAGGTGCTCCTCTCCCGTCTCGCCGACCGGGACATCGCCCAGGTCGCCAGCCTTCCACTCAGCGCCCTGGGCGACTTCGCCCGACGAACCCAGGACTGGGTGCCCGCCGACATGCGCGACCTCGCGACCCGCCTGGTTGCCGAGCTGCACCAGGCACTCGACCCCTTGCTCGGGCTGGGGCTCGGCTACCTCTCACTCGAGCGCGCCGGGGACACACTGTCCACCGGCGAGCGCCAACGCATCCAGCTGGCACGCACCGTCCTGGAGCGCGCCACCGGAATGCTCTTCGTCCTCGATGAGCCCTCCATCGGCCTGCACCCCTCCAATGTCGCAGGCCTGGTCGACGTCATGGGCGACCTCGTGGAGGCTGGCAACACCGTGGTCGTCGTCGACCATGACGTCATGGTGCTGAGGGCCGCCGACCACCTCATCGAGATGGGCCCGGGTGCCGGTAGCCTCGGCGGACGCGTCGTCGCCCAGGGCACCCTTCGCCAGATCGAACGCGATCCTCACTCCCTGATCGCCCCCTACCTCGACGGCTCCGCCCCTGCGCGCGTGCGCCCGCTGCGCCCACTCACCCCACCCGCGCACGAGGGCGCCCCCGAGGCGTGGTTCGGCGTGGAGATCTCCGACCTCTTCAACCTCCACGACGTCACCGCCCGATTCCCCACCCACGCGATGACGGCGGTCACCGGGGTGTCCGGGGCCGGGAAGACAGCCATCGTGCTGGACAGCCTGGTTCCTGCTCTCACCGCGGGCATCGCCGGGCACCGCCTTCCCACGCATGTGCCTGAGGTCCATCCCGGAGCGATCCGCCGCGTTGTCGAGGTGGATGCGACCCCCATCGGGCAGAACGCCCGATCCACGCCCGCCACCTACTCCGGGCTGTTCAACCCCATCCGAGCCCTCTTCGCCGCCACGCCTGAGGCGCTGGCGCGCGGATGGAAGACCGGGCACTTCTCCTACAACACGACGGCGGGACGTTGCCCCACGTGCCAGGGACTGGGCGAACTCAGCCTGGACGTCCAGTACCTGCCCGACGTGCCCGTGCGCTGCCCGGACTGCGGGGGGAGACGCTACTCGAAGGAGACCCTGGAGGTCACCTGGCAGGGACGCACCATCGCCGACGTCCTGGCCCTGGACATCGAGGAAGCGCGCGAGGTCTTCGCCGACCAGCCCCAGGTCCTGCGCATCCTCGACTCCCTGCACGAGGTCGGACTCGGCTACCTGACACTCGGGGAGCCCACCCCCGCACTCTCGGGCGGTGAGGCCCAGCGCCTGCGCCTGGCCAGTGAGCTGCGCCGCGGCCAGTCGGGCACGCTCTTCGTCTTCGACGAGCCCTCCATCGGGCTGCACCCCCGCGACGTCGCGACCCTGTTGGGGGTGCTGGACAGGTTGGTGGTCGCGGGAGCCTCGGTCCTCGTCATCGAACACGACCTGGACATGGTGGCCAACGCCGACTGGATCCTCGACGTCGGGCCGGGCGGGGGAGACCAGGGCGGCCACATCGTCGCGCAGGGCACCCCCGACCAGATCCTCCACAATCCGGCCTCGGTGACCGGACCGTGGCTGGCTGCCCACCTGGATGGGCCCGCGGCCTGAACCTGCGGCCTGCCCGTATACGATGGCGGAATGCCTGATTCCTCCCTCGATCTCCGACAGTTCACGCCCGGCCTGGATTCCCCGGAAGTTGCGTCCCCGACCGCCTCGGAGGCCGAGCCCCCGATCCCCGGCCTGCTCCCAGCCCAGGAACCCGATGCGAGGACCCGGGCCTGGTGCGAGGCGGTCTTCACCGGGTTCAACGAATCAGACCCCTCGGATGTCGCCATCCGCCGTGTCGCCGCAGCTGCGAAGCACACCGGTTCACTGCTGACCGAGGTCATCGCCGACGTTCCCAGCCCCGATCCGGACCTCGCGCAGCGTCCGGTGGGGACCTTCGCCGTCTTCGACGGTGAGGTCAACCTGGGCGCTGGCCGGATGGTCCCGGCAGCCCAGATCACCAGCGTCACCGTGCGTCCCACCCACAAGCGACGCGGCATCCTGCGCTCCATGATGACCCACAACCTCGCCCAGCT
Organism: Propionibacterium sp.; assembly: GCA_030460725.1. Lineage (GTDB taxonomy): Bacteria > Actinomycetota > Actinomycetes > Actinomycetales > Actinomycetaceae > Pauljensenia. Next base: position 2,553 of record JAKECL010000171.1, on the reverse strand, counting down.
TGCCGAGCGCCACGTCCCCCTGGCACTCCTCACCGCCACCAACGCCGTGCTCTACGGGCGCTACGGGTTCCAGACGGTGCTGCGCGAGTCCCAGGTGTCCGTGGCTTCCGGGCCCGGGTTCGCCCTGCGCACAGGGATGACGGGCCGGGTGGAGGCCGTGACCCTCGCATGGCTCCTCCCGCGGATGCCGGAGGTCTTCGCGTTGTACCACCAGCGCATGCGTGGTTCGACCACGCGTTTCGAGGGCTACTACGAGGACCTCTACCTCGATGCGCGCTCGGAGAAGGTCGACGGCAAGTACGTGGCCGCGGTCCACATCGATGACAACGGAGAGCTGGACGGATACGTCACCTTCGAGTTCCAGGAGCCCTCGAGGCTGAAGGTGCGTGAACTCGTCGCTGCCACCCCCGGCGCTGAGCTCGCGCTGTGGGATCACCTCAATCGGGTGGAACTGGTCAAGGAGATCACGGCCGGGACACTCCCGGAGGACTCCCTGCTGCCCCTGGCCTTGCTCGACGAGCGGGCCCTGCGCACGAATGCCGTCTCCGACGCCCTCTGGGCGCGCATCCTCGACCCCGTGCAGGTCCTGGAGGAACGGGCATACTCAGTGGCTGCACGCCGGGCGCACCTGCAGGCCGAGTTCCTCGTCGAGGACGACCTCGGGCACGCTTCGGGCGCCTACCGCGTGGCGCTGTCCCCGCAGGGCCCGCAGGTCCACCGCCTCGCCGAGGCAGGTCCTGGCGCGCCCGATCCCGACTTCGCTGCATTTCCCCGGGTGTCTGTCCAGGCGCTCGCAGCCCTCGTCTTCGGTTCCGCAACGACCACGCAGCTGGCCGCAGCACAGATGATCACGGGTGCGGAGGACCCCGTTCGGGAGACCATGGACGCACTCTTCGCCCCCGTGGGTCGCGCCGGGTTCCTCTCCCACTTCTGAGCTCCTGGCACGGGTGCCATCGCCGGTGGTGCGCAATCCGGCGATGGCCCGTCGCTGCCCGGGCAAGGGGCGCCAGAGCACTCGGCTTGCCGCACCGCACGCAATCCGCGGCGCTGTCGGCCACGTCGGTTCGTGCGCAGCCCGCCCCCGTCCGGCTCAGGCCCTGGCCGGCAGCCCGCGGTCCTCGGGGGAGTAACGGATCCCCTTGTACTCGGGGTGCAGGAGGTTCTGCGGGGTGAGGATCGCGTCGATCTGGGCCTCGTCCAACAGCTTGCGCTCCAGGAGGATCTGCCGCACGGACTTGCCGGTGCGCGCCGCCTCGCGGCCGACCTCGTCCCCCATGTGGTGGCCGATGAGGTCATTGAACAGGGTGACGATGCCGATGGAGTTCAGGACCATCTCCCGGCAGCGCTCCTCATTGGCGGTGATGCCGACGATGCACTTCTCACGCAGGGTCCTCAGGGCGTTGGTCAGCAGGGTCAGCGACTCGAACATGGCCTGGGCCAGGCCCGGCTCCATGACGTTGAGCTGGAGCTGGCCGGCCTCCGCCGCCATCTCCACCGTCACGTCATTGCCCATGACGGTGAAGCAGACCTGGTTGACGACCTCGGGGATCACGGGGTTGACCTTGGCGGGCATGATCGAGGACCCGGCCTGCATCTCGGGCAGGTTGATCTCCTTCAGACCTGCGCGCGGCCCAGAGGACAGCAGTCGCAGGTCGTTGCACATCTTGGAGACCTTGATCGCCAGACGCTTCACCGCGGAGTGGGCGGCGATGTAGGCGCCGTTGTCGGAGGTCGCCTCCACCAGGTCCACCGCGGAGACCACGGGCAGGCCGGAGACCTCGGCCAGCATCTCGCATGCCGTGTGGGCGTATCCGTCGGGGGTGTTCAGTCGTGTGCCGATGGCGGTGGCACCCAGGTTCATCTCCAGCAGCAGGGCCTGGGCATTCTCCAGTCGATTGAGTTCCTCCAGGATGTTGGTGGCGAAGCCGTGGAACTCCTGACCCAGGCTCATCGGCACCGCGTCCTGGAGCTGGGTACGTCCCATCTTCAGGACCCCTTCGAACTGGTCGCCCTTCTCGTGCAACGCCGCGCCCAGATCCCTCACCTGCGCCGCAAGTGTCTGGATCTTGGCGTGCACCGCCAGGCGGAACCCCGTGGGATAGGCGTCATTGGTGGACTGCGACTTGTTGACGTGGTCATTGGGGTTGATCAGGTCGTAGCGTCCCTTCTCGAATCCCGCCAGCTCCAGGGCGAGGTTTGCCACGACCTCGTTGGTGTTCATGTTCACCGAGGTCCCGGCACCTCCCTGGAACACGTCGATGGGGAACTGGTCCAGGCAGCGGTCCTCCTCCAGGATCGCGTCGCAGGCCGCCACGATCGCATCGGCGATGTCCCACTGGAGGACGCCGAGTTCCTTGTTGGCCAGCGCAGCGGCCTTCTTCACCATGACCATCCCGCGCACGAACTCCGGTTCCTGGGAGATCGTGCGCCCCGAGATCTGGAAGTTCTCCATCGCGCGCACCGTGTGCACGCCGTAGTAGGCATCCACGGGCACCTCGCGTCGTCCCAGCAGGTCTTCCTCGATGCGGGTGTCCATGATGTGTGTCCTTGTCC
>JAKECL010000170.1 GCA_030460725.1 Propionibacterium sp. | reverse complement strand
ACACCTGCTTGTAACCCCGGCCCCGAACGGTCACAAGGCGCAGGGGGTGGGAGGGAGCGGGTTCGATCTTGGCCCGCAGGCGCTTGACGTGGACATCCAGGGTCTTGGTCTCCCCCATGTAGTCGAGCCCCCACACGCGGTCCATCAACTGGGAGCGCGTGAGCACCCGGTCGGGATTGCGCGCCAGGAACTCCAGCAACTCGAACTCCCGAAGGGGCAGCGACACCTGGACCCCGTCCACCGCCACCTCGTGACGCCCGAGCCACAACTGGACGGCACCCACCTCCAGGAAGTCCTCGTCCTCCTCCTCATGCACTGCGGAGGCGCGCCTGCGCAACACGGCCCGCACGCGCGCCAGGAGCTCGCGGTAGCTGTACGGCTTGGTCACGTAGTCGTCGGCTCCGATCTCCAGGCCGACGACGCGGTCGACCACGTCGTCCTTCGCCGTCACCATGATGACCGGCACGTCGGAGGTCTGGCGCAGGCGACGACACACCTCGGTTCCCCCCAGCCCCGGGAGCATGAGGTCCAGCAGGACCAGGTCGTAGTCCCCCGACTCCGCCATGGCCAGGCCGCTCTCCCCGTCGGCGGCCTCGCCAACCTCGAAGCCGTCGCGTCGCAGGTTGAAGGCCAGCGGCTCTCGGTAGGACTCCTCGTCCTCGACCACCAGGATCGCCGTCATCGTGTTCTCTCCTCCTCTTCGCCTCGGTGTCCTCGCTGCGGCACCGCCCCGTCCTCAACGGGCCCTCCGCGCCCTGCATCCGTCGCGCTGTGAGCGTCCTGACCCTCCACGAGGGCGGCGCCCCCCTCGTCCCCGACGCCCACGTCCCCACCGGGCTCGCCCCCGCGGGCGGGAGCCAGGGGGAGGACCAGGGTGAAGGTCGAGCCACGCCCGGGACGCGACCACACGGTGACGGTCCCTCCGTGGTCCGCAGCGACGTGCTTGACGATGGACAGGCCCAGGCCCGTCCCCCCGGTGGAACGGGAGCGGGCGGGGTCCACGCGGTAGAAACGCTCAAAGACGCGCGCCTGGTCCTCCACCGAGATCCCGACACCGGAGTCCACCACGGAGAGGGACACCAGGTCGTCGTGCACCTCCACGCCCACGCTCACCCGGCCACCGTGGGGGGAGTAGCGAACGGCGTTGTCCACGAGATTGCGCACAGCGGTGACCAGCATGTCCCGGTCACCCCACACGTGGGCGTGCGAGGAGGTGAGGGGACCCACCAGCTCCACACCGTTGGCCTCGGCGATCGTCTCCTGGCGGAGCAGGGCGGCGCTGACGACATCGTCGACGTCGAGGAGCTCGGCGGCCGCCAACGCGTCGGGTTCCTGCAGCCGGGAGAGGTCGATGATGTCCTGGACCAGGGCGGAGAGTCTCTCGGACTCGCGTCGCAGCCGCGGGGCGAAGTGGGCGACCGCCTCCTCGTCGCCGGGGTTGTCGGCAATCGTCTCGGCCAGCAGCTGGATCGCTCCGACGGGAGTCTTCAACTCGTGGGAGACATTGGCGGTGAAGTCGCGCCGGGTCGCCTCAAGGCGTCGTTGGGCGGTGAGGTCCTCGGCCAGCAACAGGATCCGCCCTGCCGGGAGTGCAGCGACACGGACCTCGAAGTCGAGCATCGTGGAGGCGGAGATCGAGGAGCGGGGCAACTGCATCTTGTCCGTGACGGCCAGACCTCCGCGTCGCACGCGGTGGACCAGGTCGGAGAGTTGCCCGTGGGCCAGCGCATTCCCGCGCACGAGGCCCTTGGAGTACGCCGCCGCATCGGCACGCATCACGGAGTCGTCGCGCTCCAGCACGATCGCGATGCCGGGCAGGGCGGTGAGGACGGAGAGGACGTCGCCGGGCAGGCCCTCGTGTTCGACCTCGACGGTGTCCTCGGCGCTGCGTTGACGCTCGGAGAACACGAATGCGCCGACCCCGACCGCTCCGACGAGCAGTCCCAGGGCGGCCACCAGGACCAGCGTGAGAACTTCCGGCACGGGGCCACAGTAGCGGGTCGAGACGCTGCTGCCACGCCCACACCGGGTGGGAGAGTGGAGGCAGGAGGAGCAGTCATCCGGCGTTCACCACCCGTTCACCCTGCAGGGGGTTTTCGGCTGCCCGACAATGGTGGAATGCGGTCCGGAACCCCGCGACAGGGTGGGGTCGAAGCGAAAGAGGCTGTGCCCGTGCGTGAACTCTACCGTCAGGACCTCGCCCAGCTCGGCGACGAGCTCGAGCACATGAGTCGCAACGTGACCCGCGCGATCGAGCGTGCCACGAACTCCCTGCGCCAGGGAGACCTGACAATGGCCGAGCAGACGATCGACGCCGATGAACGTCTGGACGACGCTGCGCGCAACATCGACGAGATGTGCGTGTCCCTGCTCGCCCTCCAGGGCCCGGTCGCCTCCGACCTGCGGCTGATCCTGGCGGGGCTCCGCCTGTCCCAGACCCTGGAGCGCCAGGGAGACCTGGCCCGCCACATAGCCCTGATTGCGCGCTCCACCTACCCCAGCCACTCGATCTGCGAGCAGGCGGCACCGCTCATCAACCGCATGGGAGAGGCCGCGGTCGCCATGGCACGGATGACCCATGAGTTGGTCTCCACCCAGGACCTCGCACTGGCCAGCCGGATCCAGGACGAGGACGACGTCCTGGACGACCTGCAGGTGGAGGTGCGCCGCATGATCGCCGACGAGTCCAACGACTTCACCCGCACGCAGGTCATCGACCTGACCCTGGCCGCGCGGTTCCTCGAGCGCTTCGGGGACCACGCGGTGTCTGTCGCCAGACGCGTCGCCTACATCGTGGAAGGCACGGCTGCCACGGAGGAGGGGATCACGGGGCGTCTCTGAGGGCGACCGGGATCTGCCGCGCGCAAGATCCCTCCTGGACGCGGGGGGGGCCCCCCCCCCCCACCGGGGCGGGGGGGCCCCCCCCGCCGCGGGGGGGGGGGGGGGGGCGCGGGGGGGCCCGGGCGGGGGGGGGGACCCGTGGGCTCACTTGCCCTGGTTGGCGACTGCCGCGATCTTCGCCTCGGCGTCGGGGTCCAGGTAGGTGCCGCCCTTCTTGACGGGCTCGAGGGTCTCCTCGTCGAGCTCGTAGACCAGCGGAATGCCCGTGGGGATGTTGAGTCCGGAGATGTCGTCGTCGGAGATGTGGTCGAGGTGCTTGACGATGGCGCGCAGCGAGTTGCCGTGGGCGGCGACCATGACCGTCTTGCCGGAGCGGATCTCGGGGACGATGGCCTCCTCCCAGTAGGGCAGGAGACGCTCGAGGACGTCCTTGAGGCATTCGGTGCGCGGGATCGGCTCACCGGCGTAGCGCACATCGGTGTCCTGGGAGAACTCGGAGCCCAGCTCGATGGCGGGCGGCGGGACGTCGTAGGAACGACGCCACTGCATGAACTGCTCCTCGCCGTACTCCTCGCGGATCTCCTTCTTGTTCTTGCCCTGCAAGGCGCCGTAGTGACGCTCGTTGAGGCGCCAGTTGCGCTGGACCGGGATCCAGTGACGGTCAGCAGCATCCAGGGAGAGGTTCGCGGTCATGATCGCGCGGCGCAGCAGGGAGGTGAAGAGCAGGTCGGGCAGGACCCCTGCCTCCTTGAGCAGCTCCCCACCGTGGACGGCCTCGGCCCGACCCTTCTCGGACAACGGCACGTCGACCCAGCCGGTGAACAGGTTCTTTGCATTCCATTCGCTCTCGCCGTGGCGGAGGAGCACCAGTGTGTAGGTCATGCGCCCATTGTCACATCATGGGCACCTGCCTGTCATGGGACCACCCCCAGGACCCGGAGGTCCTGGGGGTGGTCACGAGTGGTCGCCGGGACTCAGGCGTTCTCCGCGTGGTAGCGCTCCACCACGGGGGCGGGGATACGACCACGGTCAGACACTTCGATGCCCTTCTTCTGGGCCCATGCACGAATCTTCGACGCCTCGGAGGGAGCGCCGGTCGACGTGCCACGACGCCGCGCAGCGGTGCGACCACCGACGCGGCGCGCATGGGACTCCCATTTGGCGAAATCTTCGAGCAACTCGGTGGCGTGCTCCTCATTCAGGTCAATCTCGAAAGAGACTCCATTCACCGCGAAGGAGATCGTCCTGTCCGCGCTGGAGCCGTCAATGTCATCGACCAGGATGACCTCTGTCTTCTTCATGGTGCCCTGCCCTTTCACACAATCGAACTTCTGTCGGAATGAACACTATCAGTGACCAACTGGATTGTCCCGGGAGGAATGCCTGCGGATGCGGAAAGAGGCACTGCGGATGAACAGCCGCAGAGGATTCTCTCTTCGGGCGGGAACACCTGACACAGGAAAGCGGTGGCAGAGAGGCTGAATACGCACGGCGCATTCCACATCCTCCCCAGAGCACGAATGAGGGACGTCACCCCACCCGATTGCGCAGGTCAGGTGGCCCGGGGGCGGAGAAGACCGATCAGGGTTCGTTCAGGGCAGTCCCTGATGTCGGGCAGGGACCGGTCGTGACACAGTGGAGGGAGCAGGGCGAGAGCCCACTGGACCGCACAGCGACCGCCGGAGGGCCACCATGGAGTTCATCGACCTCATCATCTCATTGGGTCCGCGACTCATCGAATTGTCCACCACGGCCGCGAACTCACAGTGGTCCTTGGTGCTCCTCGCACTGCTGTGCTGGGGGGATGGATTCTTCCCACCGCTGCCCGCCGGAACTGTCGTGTCCGCCCTGGGTGCCGCCGCAATCTCGACAGGAAATCCCACCATGCTGGTGGCCGTCATTGTGATCGCGTCAACTGCAGCTCTCGCAGGGGACATGACAATGGTGGCCATTGGCCGTCATATTCCGATGGAAGGGAACTCCCGATTCTCCCGGCTCGCCCTCACGGTGACATCGCGTGCCGAACAGCATTGGACACTCCTGTTGTCCACCTCGCGTTTCATCCCGGTGCTGAGGGTGGCCGTGTTCCTGGCCGCAGGCTCACGTCGTGTCCCGATCCGTCGCATCCTGGTGCTGGACGGGACGACGGCCCTCGTGTGGGCCTGCGTCTACGCCCTGGCGGGCGGGGTGGGTGGATCGCTGACCACCCACCCACTCCTGGGGATTGTCATCGGGATGGGGATCGGCGGGCTCGCAGGTTCGCTCGTCGGTCTGGTGGCACAGCGTCTCCAGCTGCGGAGCACCCGGAATGCGGATGCCGCGCCGGACGAGGGGCCCCGCTGCGCACAGGACGATGCGCGCACCTGCGATTCCCCTGACTGCACCCCCTCTGCCTCCGTGGCACCCAACGCTGCGTGAGGGGCACGCCCCCACCATCTGCACAGGGCACACCGG
>JAKECL010000169.1 GCA_030460725.1 Propionibacterium sp. | reverse complement strand
TCTCACCGTAGGGGGCGTACTCCTCAAGCGCGGAGAACTGCCACTCCCCGTAGGCAGAGAGGTATCCGGGATGGGAGTAGCGCGGCGCCCCATTGACGGTTTGCGCTGCCAGTGCCCTCTGGCACTCCTTCAGACCCGAGACGACCGCAGCGACCTTGTCCTTGAGCGCTTCCTCTCCCGAGCAGGCGTAGGCCATTGAGAGCATGGTGAGGAAGTGACCGCCGTAGTGTCCTCTCAGCAGCCCACCTGCGCCTCCCTTGTTCTGGCCCAGCTTGTACTCCGAGGGTCCCCACCGCTGCGCATCCGGGGCAGGGCCGGGCTCCTCCCAGCCTCCCGGCGGAGTCGCACCCTTCGTGTCCAGGCCGGCATTGCGCCGGAACACGGCCAGGATCGTGTCGACCGAGTAGGCACGTGCAAGCACCATGCCCTGGTCACGCCCACGCCTGTAGACCCCGCCGTCGATGGTCACCTCCGACAGGGCGAAGGGGCGCCTGACCCACACGTCAGGCTCGAATGACGCGGACTGGGCCCGCCTCACGTGGGACAGCGGTGTGGTCAGCCCGCGGGCGACCGCCGGCTGGGCGGCGTCCATCCCGATGTCCGGCAGCGCCGCCGCCTGCGCGGGTGCTCCGCGTCCCAGCAGACCGGCACCGCCGAATGCCGCACCCGCCAGAACCGCTCCCTCCAGGAACGAACGACGCGACAGGCGAGGGCCAGTCCCCTCGTCCCGTTGCGTCACTCCTGGTCGCTCAACTTCCACGGTGTTCCTCCCTCTCTCGGTGCCACGTCCTCGTGGCTGGAAGTGCCCGGCGGATGCCCCGCACACTGCGGAGCCCCTGGCCCGGGCGGGCGACGAGCCTGTCAGGCCGCCGCGTTCTCATCCGGCGAGATCGACCGCCGGACGGACAACTCATGGGCTGCAGGGACGGCCCCGATGCCCAACGACCCCTGCTCCCCTGCCGCATCCCCACCCGGCGCATCCCCACCCGGCGCATCCGCTGGTGCGGGCACGTCGGACTCGACACACGGATCGTCACCACGCTCGGCCGACTCGGGAGGGACTGCCACCGTCCCAGGAACCAGCCGGGGTGGAGGCGCGGGGGAGAAGGCATCTCCGGCTCCGCGTGTCCCGTCCTCATCGAGGAGGTGCCTCGGGTCGAGGTCACCGAGCTCCTGGCGCACCCATGCCACCGAGGGATCGGCCGCCGCACGCTCCCGAAGGTTGCTCCAGATGAGGCGGGCCTGGCGAATCCGCGTGCGGATGTGACCCAGCATCGCGGGCACTCGCCTGGGGCCGACGACCACCACGGCGAGGAGCACCAACAAGACGCCCTCGTCCATCGAGACACCGAACATGTTCGCTCCTGGTCGACAATGACGGGATGTGCCAGCCGCCGGACGTGCCGCGACCCGCCTTGCGGGTCTCACCCGTGTCCTGGCCGCGGCATTCGACATGACACGCCGACAGTCGGACTGTCGGACACGTCAACTGGCTCCGGGACTCCGGTTGTCCCGCGAGCTGAGCAGGAGGATTAACGTTAACCATCCGTCTCGGACATCACTTGCAAATGCCCGCCCCGGTCGACAGTCCCTCGGCGCAACAATTGCGGACCCTGGCAGGCAACGAACCCGCCAGACCTCCGCCCGCCCGCCGAGGCGGCGACTCGCCATCCCCCAAGGACCTGCCCCACACGACTCTCCCCATGGTCGTCCACTCGGGGCGCGCCCCCCGTCCTCCCGACGTCCCACAGCGAGCCGACGGGGCCACGACACGCCCGGGTCCGACACGCTCCTTCATGGAGTCACGCGTGCTTCATCCACAGCCTGTGGGTCCGGGCCCACCCGAGCCATCCACAACCCCCGAGGAGCAGTCCACACCCGGTCAAGGACGCACATCCGGCCAGATGCACATGCGCCAGGTGACCATGGTGACAGCGGTCGGAGAGAGCCGCGGAGCCACCCTCCACAGGCTGTCCACACCCTGCACCGCCACGTCCACAGACGAGAGACCCGACACCCCCAACACAACACCTAGTGGTCGTTCAACAGGACGGACACAAGGTGTAGTGTTGGGACACATCAGGGCGGCGGCTGCGCCCCGAAAATGTCAGACGTGTGATTACAGGCCCGCCATTCGGGTCCGACCACCGTCCACACGACTTACCTCCCACAACCAGGACAGGATGAGTGCCCCCATGGCGATCACGGTCTACTCCAAGCCCATGTGCGTCCAGTGCGATGCGACCTACCGGGCGCTCGACAAGCAGGGTCTGGACTACACCAGCGTGGACCTCACCCAGGACGTCGAGGCCCTGGAGTTCGTCAAGACGCTCGGCTATCAGCAGGCCCCCGTCGTCGTCGCCGGTGAGGACCACTGGAGCGGGTACCGTCCCGACCGCATCAAGGCTGCCGCCGCGGCAGCTGCGGAGTCCCCCCTGCGCGTCGCCCAGGCCTGAGCTCCCGTCCCGGTCACCCCAGGTGACCGGGACACCTGTCCTGCCGGGCCCCGGTGACCATCACCACCGATGCACGCAGAGGGCCGTGCGGCGGGTCGGGACACTCGGAAGAGCCCCGCGGACCCTCCCGCCGCGCTGGTGGAGGGCACCTGTCGCAACACCGTCACCCCCACCCGCTTCGTCCCCGAAGGAGGACTCCGATGCCCGACATCGTCTACTTCTCCTCGGCCACGGGGAACACCAAGCGTTTCGTGGACAAGGTCGGGTATCCCTCCCAGCGCATCCCCCTGCGTGCCCGCGACCCCTTCCTCAATGTCGACCACGACTACGTGCTGGTGGTGCCCACATACGGAGGCGGCAATGCACGCGGTGCCGTGCCCAGACAGGTCATCAAGTTCCTCAACGACCCCACCAACCGCAGCCACTGCCTGGGTGTGATCTCGGCGGGCAACACCAACTTCGGCACGGCATACTGCATCGCGGGGGACATCATCTCCGCGAAGCTGGGCGTGCCCCATCTCTACAAGTTCGAGCTCCTCGGAACCCCTGAGGACGTCTCCCGAGTTCACGAAGGACTGAGCGAATTTTGGTCGAGAACCTCACCGACACCGGTACGGAGGAAGTGACCAGCCCAGAGCTGGACTACCACTCCCTCAATGCCCAGCTGAACCTCTACGACGCCCAGGGCCACATCCAGTTCGACGCCGACCGCCAGGCGGCACGCCAGTACTTCCTCACCCATGTCAACAAGAACACCGTGTTCTTCCACGACCTGGAGGAGAAGCTGAAGTACCTGGTGGACGAGGGCTACTACGAGGCTCCCGTCATCGAGCAGTATGACTTCGCCGACGTCAAGGACCTCTACCGGCAGGCGTATGCCCACAAGTTCCGCTTCCCCACGTTCCTGGGCGCCTTCAAGTACTACACGTCCTACACACTCAAGACCTTCGACGGCACCCGCTACCTGGAGCGCTTCGAGGACCGCGTCACCATGGTCGCCATGTACCTGGGCAACGGGGACATCGGGACCGCACGCGCACTGGTCGACGAGATCATGTCGGGCCGATTCCAGCCCGCCACCCCCACCTTCCTCAATGCCGGGAAGGCTGCCCGGGGGGAGCTGGTGTCCTGCTTCCTCCTGCGGGTGGAGGACAACATGGAGTCCATCGCGCGCGGCATCAACTCAGCCCTCCAGCTGTCCAAGCGCGGTGGGGGCGTGGCGCTGTCACTGACCAACCTGCGCGAGGCCGGGGCGCCGATCAAGAAGATCCAGAACCAGTCCAGCGGCGTCATCCCCGTGATGAAGCTGCTGGAGGACTCCTTCTCCTACGCCAACCAGTTGGGGGCACGACAGGGTGCGGGCGCGGTCTACCTCAACGCCCACCACCCCGACATCATGGCCTTCCTGGACACGAAGCGGGAGAACGCGGATGAGAAGATCCGCATCAAGACCCTCTCCCTGGGCGTCGTCATCCCCGACATCACCTTCGAGTTGGCCAAGCGCAACGAGGACATGTACCTCTTCAGCCCCTACGACGTCGAGCGCGTCTACGGGGTTCCCTTCACCGAGATCTCGGTGACGGAGAAGTACCGGGAGATGGTGGAGGACGGGCGCATCCACAAGAAGAAGATCAACGCCCGCCGATTCTTCCAGACGATCTCGGAGATCCAGTTCGAGTCCGGCTACCCCTACATCGTCTTCGAGGACACGGTGAACCGCGACAACCCCATCAAGGGGCGCATCACCATGTCGAACCTGTGCTCGGAGATCCTCCAGGTCTCGGAGGCCTCCACATACAACGACGACCTGTCCTACTCCCACATCGGCAAGGACATCTCCTGCAACCTGGGATCCCTCAACATTGCCAAGACGATGGACTCCCCGGACTTCTCGCGCACCATCGAGACCGCGATCCGTGGCCTCACCGCGGTCTCAGACCTCTCCGACATCGAGTCCGTCCCCTCCATCGCCCGTGGCAACGCCATGAGCCATGCCATCGGGCTGGGGCAGATGAACCTCCACGGCTACCTGGCGCGCGAGCACGTGTACTACGGGTCGGAGGAGGCCCTGGACTTCACGAACATGTACTTCCTGGCCGTGGCCTACGAAGCCATCCGTGCCTCCAACCGCATCGCTCGGGAACGCGGGGAGTCCTTCGCGGGATTCGAGGACTCCACCTACGCCAGCGGGAAGTACTTCGAGAAGTACATCAACGGCACCTGGGAACCCACCACGGACACCTGCCGAGCCCTCCTGGCGAAGTCCTCCATCCACATCCCCACCCCTGAGGACTGGCGAGCCCTGGCCGCGGATGTCGCGGAGTTCGGGATGTACAACCAGAACCTCCAGGCCGTGCCCCCCACCGGCTCCATCAGCTACATCAACAACTCGACCTCCTCGATCCACCCGATCGTCTCCAAGATCGAGATCCGCAAGGAGGGCAAGATCGGGCGCGTCTACTACCCGGCGCCCTTCATGACGAATGAGAACCTGGAGTACTACCAGGACGCCTACGAGATCGGGCCCGAGAAGATCATCGACACCTACGCCGCGGCCACCCAGCACGTCGACCAGGGGCTGTCCCTGACCCTCTTCTACCCCGACACCGTCACCACCCGTGATCTCAACAGGTCCTACATCTACGCCTGGCGCAAGGGCATCAAGACGCTCTACTACGTGCGTCTGCGCCAGATGGCCCTGGAGGGCACCGAGGTCGAGGGCTGCGTGTCCTGCATGCTCTGACCAGCGCCTCCCCACCAGCATCGACGAGTGCGCCCCCGCCCCCGGGTTCCTCCCGGGGGCGGGGGCGCCCAAGTGTCGGGGAGCCCCCCCCCCATGCGCGCC
>JAKECL010000168.1 GCA_030460725.1 Propionibacterium sp. | reverse complement strand
GTGAGGTAGCCCTGTTTCTGGAGCCTGCGCAGCAGTGGGTAGAGCGTGTTCGCGTCGGTGGTGAAGCCACGGTGTTCGAGCTCCTGGAGAAGTCCGTAGCCATAGCCCGGTGTGCGCAGCAGCTGGAGACAGGCCAGCACGATGGTGCCCCGTCTCAGTTCCTGCAGATGAGCGCTGAATTCCTCGTCCATGCGACCAATAATAGTGTGTGTCACACACTATGGCAATAGATGCAGTATTCTCGTTGCGCCGGTGTCCGATCGCGGCCGCGACCGTCCCGACATCGCGCCACTTCACCCCGGACACGGGATGCGGAGCCGGTGGCACGCAGGCGGCCCACCCACACGTGGCGCACCGCGTCGGCATCCCGACTGCCACGGCCCGAGGAGCGCATCACGCCTATTGGGGGAGCCCCACCATGCAGCGACCTGCCGGGTCAGCACGGCGGAGCAGATGTTCTCCACAGATTGCTTCAAACTCTGGACTGTCGAACACGTGTTCGACTACACTGGGGTCATGGAACCACCCGCCCGCCTCACAGACTCCTCGGCCACACGGACTCCCCGGTCCGCGGTTGAAGAGGCGTCGGCCTTGGTCACGATGATCGGCGAGGAAATGGTGGGGTGTGCTGACGCGGATCTGGTGGACCTGATCGCCCAGCTGGAGGAGTTGAAGAACCAGTGCTGCGCCATCCAGGCCGATGCAGCCCTGACCCTGGAGCGACAGCGGATGGAGCAGGCCTCCACAGCTCGTGAGCGCGATGTCGCGCGCCGCAGCGTCGTCAGTGAGCTCGCCCTGGCACGCAGGGAGTCGCCTCACCGAGCCAGAACCCTGCTCGGTCTGGCCAAGGTCCTGGACACCGAACTGCCTCGGACCGCGCGACATCTGCGCGCGGGACACATCAGTGAGTACAGGGCCATCCTCATGGCACAGGAGACCGCCTGTCTGGAGAAGGCGGACCGTCTCAGGGTGGACCAGATGCTTGCGGAGGAGCTTCCGGGGTTGTCGAACCGCGAGGTCGCCGCACGTGCGCGTCACGTCGCCTATGAGCTGGATCCCCGCAGCATCGTCCAGCACATCGCTCGCGCCGAGAACGAGCGCCGGGTCAGCATCCGACCGGCCCCGGCCTGTATGGCCATCGTGTCGGCGCTGCTGCCCGTGGCCCAGGGGGTCGCAGTCCATGCCAGCCTGCTGCGCGCCGCCCAGGCCGCGCGCTCGGCAGGAGAGGAGCGCGGGCAGGGACAGATCATGGCTGACACCCTGGTCACGCGCATCACCGGGCAGAGCAGCGCCCCCGCGGTGCCCATCGAGGTCCAGCTCATCGTCAGCGACGACACTCTCCTGGGAGAGGCAGACACTCCCGCGCTCCTCACGGGGTGTGGACCCATTCCCGCCGGGGTCGCCCGGCGGCTCTTCGCCAGCCCTTCCACCACCACCGCTTCCGCGCCGGTCCCCGGGGAGGCCACCGACTCCGCCACCCGTCATTGGATCCGCAGGCTCTACGTTCGCCCCGAGGACGGACAGCTGCTGGCCATGGACTCGAAGCGCCGACTCTTCCCGGAAGGCCTGCGGCGCTACATCATCGCCCGGGACGGCAACACCTGCCGTACCCCGTGGTGCGATGCTCCGATCGCCCACATCGACCATGTCACTCCGGTCCGCGAGGGCGGACCCACGGCCGCCACGAACGCCCAAGGACTGTGCATCCAGTGCAACTTGGCGAAGGAAGCCCCCGGATGGCACACCCGCGCTGCCGGCGACGGAGCGGTCACCACCAGGACTCCCACCGGACACTCCTACACCACTCACCCACCGCCACTGCCCCACGGGGGCGACCCCCCAGGATCCACCGCCCGCGTGGGTGAGGACCGCCGTCACAGCAGAACAGTCGACCACGCTCGAACTGGCCGCGCACCAGATGCCGACGTCTGCCCGGAGGAACCCCCGGATCACCAGCCCCTCACGCGCGACGCAGGCCGGACGACCCCTGCGACAGTGGTCACCGGACAGCGCGCCGACCCAGCCTCAGCCGCCTGACGTGCCCGTCCACCCACCTCTGTGGGGCGGCACCTCTGAGCGCTCAGGCCCGCCCGGGCTCACCACAGCCGCCGCGCGGTGCGGTCCCTCTGCCGAATCAGTTGTCCGAACGCGAGAAGCGGTTCTGCATCCCGTTGCTGGCAATGAACAGCACACGGTCCAGAAGTGCTTCGGTGTTCGTGCGCACCGAGGTGGCCAGCCCGTCGTTGGCGTGGGCCAGGATCTCCCTGACCCGGGCCTCCTCGGGCCCACCCGACGCACCCTGGTCGGCCCTGGCCTCAGCCTCGGCCACGGCCGCATCGGTGGAGCGAATGCTCCCGTGGCCCGCAGCCAGCGTCTTCTGCTGGTAACGCTCGACCTCGGGGATCGTCTCGGCGAAGTGGGCATCGGCCAGGGCGGCGATCACCCGGCTGGCCCAGTAGAAGTTCTCCGTGGTGACCCGCTCCGTCGTCCCCGACATGTAGTCAGGGATGCGATCGACGTTCGTGTACAGCGGGACCAGCGTGTTGAAGGGATTGGAGGCGAAGGCCACCCACTGGATCGCCCGGCAGGACTCCGGGCCCCAGGGGCGCACCTGCAGCACTGAGAGCTGGCTGTGGCGGTTGATGCCGATGGGACGCAGCAGGTGACGCTGGGTCGCGGTCCCCAAGGGGGAGTAGGGGTCGAACACCGTGCCCTGGTAGTGGGAGCTCAGGACGTACTTGATGTCCTCGATGGTGATGTGACGCTCCGGGATGCGCGCCCACGGCAGGTCGTCAGAGCTCGGCGTGTAGCGCGGGTCCGGGCCGTCCCACTCCCCGCTGTGGGGGTTGAGGGTGCGCTGCATGTACCAGGCGCGGGGGGTGTTGTACACGTGGTCGGAGTCAGAATGCGACCCGAAGGCGTCGCGCGGGTTGAGGACGCTGTCCAAGGAGACGTCCAAGTGGTTGTCCGCGATGAACTCGCGCAGATCAGCGCTGGCAAGGTGCTCGCGCCCCTCCCCCAACGCATCGTCCAGGTCGAAGCTGTCGATGCCCAGCTGGTTGGGCATGGTGACATAGGCGTCGTCGGGGACACGGCGCGCGATCCAGTGGTGCCCGCCCACGGTTTCCAGCCACCAGATCTCGTCGGCGTCGGAGAAGGCGACACCGTTGGCCTCGTAGGTGCCGTAACGCTCCAGCAGTGCGCCCAGACGCAGGACGCCCTCGCGCGCGGAGCGGATGTAGGGAAGGACCAGGGTGACCATGTCCTCCTCACCGATGCCGCCGACCTGCTCGGGCACGAAGCCCGCGGTGCCCTCGACACCTCGCGCCGGGACGTGTTCGACGTAGGGGTCGGCGCCCAGCACTCGCTCATTCGTGGTGAGCGTCTCCGTGGCACTCATGGTGACATTGGCCGAGTTGATACCGGCCTCACCCCAGATGCCCTGGTCCAGGATTGCGTTCGGGGCCGCCGTGTAGCGCAGGGGCTCCTCGGGCAACTCGATGGTGAGGTGGGAGATCACGGAGGTGTAGGTCCGTGGCTGGTCCTGGGGGTGGACGACGATGATGCGCTTCGGGTTGTACTCGCCGTTGGCGGAATCCTCGTTGCGCGCCACCAGGGGCGACCCGTCCCAACTCGCGCCCCTGCCCACCAGGATCGTCGTGCAGCCCATGTGCGTACTCCCCGTCCCTTGCCCACGTGGCTTCCTCGCCACCCCATGCTAGTCCGCCGCGTGGACGGTGCCCGCGGCGCGTCGGCGAGGGCGCCCCCGTGCGCTCCCCCACCCCGGGCGGGGGTGGTCCGGGTCTCGCCCTGGGTCAGGCGGGGTAGGTGACCTGGTGGTCGGGCCCCGGGGCGATCCGGGCCCCTTCACTGAGCCTGGCCGGATCGCAGTGGTGGAGGTCCAGGATGTGCAGGACTTCGTCCCCCTGGGCCAGGAGATGGTCGGCGATGATGCGCCGGTGGCACCTCCACCACACTGCCTCCGCGCACATGAGGACGGTCGGGGTCCGGGCGCCCCAGTCGCGCACCTGTGACAGGTCGCTGCGGAAGGGGGCGGAGAGCGCGTGGTCGGCGTAGTTGTGGAAGCTGCGGTTGCGCCACCACGCGTTGACCTCGAAGGGAATTGTGCGGCTGACTCCGCGTCGCCCGGTCAGCGCTTCCAGTCTCCGCAACTCCATCCCATGGCCTCCCAGGTGACGCGCCAGGGTGTCGGCGTCGAACTGGGGGCAGTGTGCCGATCCGGGGATCCTGCGGATGTCGACCACGGTGGTGATGCCGTGGGATTCCAGGATCTCAGTGAACTCCTCCAGGGTGCGCGTGGAGTGTCCGATCGTGCACAGCCTCAGGGTCATCGCCGGTCGACCAGGTGCAGGGCAGAACCCCTGTGGGCAGCGACGTGGTCCGTGGTGTCACTGTGGATCTCGTACTGGGGGTCCTGGGGTGAGGCACGGTGGGTGTGCCCCTTGTAGTCGAAGTCCTGTGTGTGCACCTCGATGATCCTGCCCGTCACCGGACCGGCCTCCGAGTTCCATCCCACGTGGTCCCCGATCCTGAACGCTCCTGCCATGGCGGCACTCCCTCCGTCTCGTCGCGGGGCAGGTCCCTGGACTTGCAGCTGCACCCGTGTCGTCACCCGTCCCACCCCAGCCAGCTTCGCGCCGTGGCGGCGGCGCGGCAACCCGTCGACACCCCGCGTCCTCGGCGTCGGCCCGTGTCCGCGACCACGCCCAGGCGCGGGATGTCCACGCGCACGCCGGAGCCACACACCTGGTCGCTGGCCCTGCGGTGACGTCCGGGCGGGTTCCGACGTAGGCTCGCCCCAGGTGATCGTCGACACATCGGAGGAGGTGAAGATCCGATGGGCAACAAGTCCCCGAAGAAGTCCAGCGGCAAGACCCCCGCCGGGAAGACCCTCAAGGAGAAGCGCGCGGCGAAGAAGGCCAAGCAGGAGAACAAGTCACGGGAGTCCTGATCCCTGCACTGCACCGACCTGGCAGGGCTCTGCTGGGCACAGGGACGCGACCCCGGGCGCTACCGTGAGTCATGTGAGCAGTGATCAACAGCGCAGTCCTGGCCACGCCGGAGGAGGCGCAGCCTCGTCCACCAGCGCACACGGGGCCCCGCACGCCCCCGGATCCTGGGTGCCCGACATCCTCCCCGGTTTCGAGCAGCTCACGCTGGAGCTCGAACCCGATGAGCAGGGTGACGTCGTCGCCACGCTCGTGCGTCCCGCGCGGGCAGCGGCAGCCGGGGTCGGGGCGGGCGGCGGAGAACGCACGGACGAGGGCGACGTCCCCGACGTCGGCGTGGACGTGCTGTACGTGCACGGCTGGAACGACTACTTCTTCCAGGCCC
>JAKECL010000167.1 GCA_030460725.1 Propionibacterium sp. | reverse complement strand
TTCACCCTCTGTAACCGAAATGCAATCTTTGACTTCGTTCCTTGAAGCCAATCGTTCGACAAGCGGCGAGATGTCCATCCGATCAACCCACCAGCCCTTCAACCACGTTGCGTTCAAGGGGGTCGCAGGCAGGAGTCGCGCCGCTCAGCACCGGGCGTGAACAGTCGTCACGGCTCACGCAACACACCCTCCAGGCCCTCGCCCCTGCCTGGATGCATTCCCGGAAAAACGACGAGTTGCCCGCCCCGGCAAGCCGGGACGGGCAACTCGGATGACTGGTCGCAGCCCTGCACAGTGGCCGGGGCGAGGGAGGGGGCCTGCGCCTTCCTCCGCACGCCCTGCGCGCAGGGCCCAGGACCTTCAGCCCACGATCTCCATGATGAGCTCACGCACGCGGGCGGCATCGGCTTGGCCTCGGGTGGCCTTCATGACCGCGCCCACCAGGGCACCCGCCGCCTGGACCTTGCCACCACGGATCTTCTCGGCGATGTCGGGGTGTGCGTCCAGTGCGTCCTTGACGGCCGCGGTCAGGGCGCCCTCGTCGGAGACGACCTCCAGACCACGCTTCTCCACGACCTCCTCGGGGTCGCCCTCGCCAGCCAGCACGCCTTCCAGCACCTGGCGGGCGAGCTTGTCATTGATACGTCCGGCATCCACCAGCGCCTGCAGTTGGGCGACCTGGGCGGGGGTGACCGCAAGGTCCTCCAGCGCCGTGTCGGTCTCCTTGGAGCGGCGTGCCAACTCCCCCATCCACCACTTGCGGGCGGCGGCGGGCAGGGCACCGGCGGCCACGGTCGCCTCGATGAGGTCGACGGCGCCCGCATTGATGGCGTCACGCATCTCCATCTCGGAGAATCCCCACTCCGCCAGCAGCCGGCGCCGTTTCGCCCCGGGCAGCTCGGGCAGGGTGGCCCGCAGCTCCTCCACCCACTCGCGCGCAGGCGCGATGGGCAGCAGGTCAGGTTCGGGGAAGTAGCGGTAGTCCTCCGCATCGGACTTCACGCGCCCGGGCGAGGTCGTCCCGTCCTCCTCGTGGTAGTGACGGGTCTCCTGGATGACCGTTCCACCCTGGGAGAGGATGGCGGCCTGACGCCCGGCCTCGAAGCGCACCACGCGCTCGATGCCGCGGAAGGAGTTCACGTTCTTCGTCTCGGAACGCACACCCAGCGGACTCTGCGGGGTCTCACGCAGGGAGAGGTTGATGTCGGCGCGGACATTGCCGCGCTCCATGCGAGCCTCCGAGACGTCCAGCGCCCGGAAGATGTCGCGCAGCGTGCTCACGTAGGCGCGCGCCACTTCCGCGACCCGCGCCCCCGCACCCTCGATGGGGCGGGTGACGATCTCCACCAAGGGCACGCCGGCGCGGTTGTAGTCCACCAGGGAGTGGTCCGCACCCTGGATGTGGCCCTCCTCGCCGCCGATGTGGGTGTTCTTGCCGGCATCCTCCTCCATGTGCGCCCGCTCGATCTGCACCCGGAAGATCTCCCCGTCGTCCAGTTCCACGTCCACCCAACCGTCGTGGGCGATGGGCTCGTCGTACTGGGAGGTCTGGAAGGCCTTGGTGAGGTCGGGGTAGAAGTAGTTCTTGCGGGCAAACCGGCAGTACTCCGCGATCTCGCAGTTCAGAGCCAAACCGATCTTGATCGCGTACTCGATGGCCTTGTGGTTGACCACCGGCAGGGAACCCGGAAGACCCAGGGAGACAGGCGTGATGTAGGTGTTGGGCGCTCCCCCGAAGGCGTTGGGGGCGGCGTCGAACATCTTGGTCTCCGTCCCCAGCTCGACGTGCACCTCAATGCCGAGCACGGGGTCGAACTCGCGCATGGCGCGGTCAAAGTCCATCAGTTCCGCCATCACTCCGCTTCCTCCCATGCGGCCGCCGGGCATTCCCCTGCGACGTCCTGGCTGAGGTCGGCAACCAGCTGGGCGACCTCGTACATCCTCTGGTCCCCGCGCGCGGGGGCGATCACCTGGAACCCGACGGGCAGACCATCCGTGGCCACAGCATTGGGCACCGACAGAGCCGGCACGCCTGCGAGGTTCGCGGGGATGGTCGCCACGTCATTGAGGTACATGGCCATCGGATCGGAGATCTTGTCCCCGAACTTGAAGGCCGTCGTGGGCGCGGTCGGGGAGACCAGCACGTCCACCTCCGCGAACACCCGGTCGAAGTCGCGCTGGATCAGGGTGCGCACCTTCTGGGCGGACCCGTAGTAGGCGTCGTAGTAGCCGGCACTCAGCACATGCGTACCCAGGATGATGCGGCGCTTGACCTCCTCACCGAATCCGGCCTCACGGGTGGCAGCCATGACGCGCGCTGCGGTCACGTGCCCCTCCTCGGGCAGGACCCGGATGCCGTAGCGCATGCCGTCGAAGCGAGCCAGGTTCGAGGAGACCTCAGCCGGCATGATCAGGTAGTAGGCGGACAACGCATAGTCGAAGCTCGGGCAGGAGACCTCCTGGACCTCGGCCCCGGCCTCACGCAGCCTCTCGACAGTGGCCTGGAAGGCGGCCAGGACCTCGGGCTGGTATCCCTCACCCGAGAGTTCCTTGACCACACCGACCTTGAGACCCGATAGCCCGTCACGGTGGACAGCCTCCACAGCGTCCAGGAGCGGGGGCACCGGCTCCTTCAAGGAGGTGGAGTCCAGCGGGTCCCACCCACCGATCAGCTCCTGCAGGGCTGCGGCATCGGCCACCGTGCGGGTGACCGGGCCGATCTGGTCCAGTGAGGAGGCCATGGCCACCAGACCGTAGCGTGAGACCGCCCCGTAGGTGGGCTTGACGCCCACGGTGCCGGTGACGGCGCCGGGCTGACGGATCGAGCCACCGGTGTCGGAGCCGAGCGCCAAGGGCACCATGAAGGCGGACACCGCGGCAGCCGACCCGCCACCGGAACCGCCCGGGATGCGCGAGAGGTCCCAGGGGTTGCCGGTGGGACCGAAGGCCGAGTGCTCGGTGGAGGAGCCCATCGCGAACTCGTCCATGTTGGTCTTGCCCACGACGGGCAGTCCAGCGGCCTGGACCTTCAGCACGACGGTGGCGTCATAGGGGGGCAGCCACCCTTCCAGGATCTTCGAGGCACAGGTCGTGGGCTTGCCACGCGTGACCATGTTGTCCTTCAGGGCGATCGGGATGCCGGCCAGGCGGTGGAGGTCCGCGCCCTCGGCACGGCGGGCGTCAACCTCTGCGGCCGTGGCCAGGGCGCCCTCACGGTCGATGAAGAGGAAGGCGTGGACACGGTCGTTGAGCGCCTCGATGCGGTCCAGGCACGCGGTCGTGAGCTCCACGGACGTGAGGTCACCGGAAGCGAGGAGGTCGGCGAGCTCCAGGGCGGACTTGCGCAGCAACTCCTTCATCACGCCTCCTCGTCGTCGAGCATCTGGGGCACCAGGAACATCCCGTCCTGGGCGGCGGGGGCTGCGGCGAGGACCTCGTCGCGGTCCAGGGTCTTGCCCACCACGTCCTCGCGCCAGACATTGGTGAGGTGGATGGGATGGGAGGTTGCGGGGACGTCGGGCGTGGCGACCTCGGACACCTTCGCCACCGAAGTGGCGATGACGTCGAGCTCGCCGGCGATCTTCTCGATCTCCGCCTCCGTCAGGGCGATGTGGGCCAGGCCCGCGACGCGGGCGACCTCGTCAGTGCTGATCCGTGACATGCCCTGCAGTTTACCCGCGTGTGGGTCGGGGGAACCCGGGTCGATCGCAGGGTGTCCAGTGACACGAGGGCGGCCCCGACCCCACACCGCAGGCAGCCTGGCCCGGCCTCCTCACCCGCAGGCGCCACAGATCGTAGGCTTGTCCCCATGTCAGGAGGTCGAGTGCGTATTGACGGTGATGTGGTCCGCTCCGTCGTCAAGGGAGTGGCACTGGGGTGGGCGGTTGCCCAGACGGCCGCCCTGGTCACCGTCCACCTGGTCGACCGGACCCGCAAGGCTCGAATTCCCGGTGGGCGGCACGGCTTCCCCACACTCCCACCGGCGGACACGCCGGTGGACGACAATGTCGTGCGCTCCTACACCGACGGGCACTCGCTCTTCGACGACATGCTCGCCTCCATTGAGGGTGCGCACGATCATGTGTACTTCGAGACCTTCATCTGGCGTTCGGACAGCTACGGCAAGCGCTTCAAGGAGACGCTCATCCGGGCCGCCGAACGCGGTGTGCAGGTGTTCGCCGTCTACGACGGCTTCGGGGCACTGAACCAGGACCCGCGTTTCAAGTTCTTCCCCCACCACCCCAACCTGCATGTCCGGCGCTTCCCGGAGATCCGTTCGGGCATGTTCACCCTGAACCTGCGCAAGACCGGGCGCGACCACCGCAAGATCCTGGTGGTGGACGGCGAGATCGGCTACGTCGGCGGGTACAACATCGGAGATCGTTTCGCCGACGAATGGCGCGACACCCACGTCGAGGTCCGGGGCCCCGCGGTGTGGGAGCTGGAGAACGGGTTCATCGACTTCTGGAACCATTTCAAACGCCGCCACCAGCCCGCCCTGCCCGACACCGGGGCAAGGGAGTGGAACGCCCATGTCACTGCTGCCTTCAACCTGCCGTCCCGACTGCTCTTCCCGGTGAGGGGCCTCTACCTGGACGCCATGGAGCGCGCCACCAAGCGCATCCTCATCACCACCGCCTACTTCATCCCCGACCAGGAGATCCTCCAGGGACTCATCGACGCGGCCCACCGCGGGGTCCAGGTGCGTGTCCTCATCCCGGAGTACTCCAACCACATCCTCGCCGATTGGGTGGCGCGCCCCTACCTGGGGATCCTGCTGCGCAACGGCATCGAGATCTGGCTGTACCAGCACGCCATGGTCCACTCCAAGACGATGACGGTGGACGGGATGTGGTCGACGGTGGGCACCGCCAACATCGACAGGCTCTCACTGCAGGGCAACTTCGAGGCGAACATGCAGTTCTTCTCCGAGCCCTTTGCCCAGCGCATGGAGCAGATCTTTGACAATGACCTCACCACCGCCCGCCCGCTCAGCCTTGAAGAGTGGTCGGGCCGTGGCCTGCCCACTCGGCTCGCCGAAGCACTGCTGAGCCCGTTCCGCTGGATCGTGTGAGGCCGCGGGGCTCCGTGGGCCTGTGCGCTGAGTCTTGGAGTGGGCTACCCGGCTCTGGTGTGGGTCACCCGGCCTTGGTGTGGGTTGCCCGGCTCTGGTGTGGGTCACCCGGCTTTGGCGTGGGTTACCCGGCTTTGGTGTGGGACAGAACCCCCACCAATGGGCAGTATCCCGCACCAAAGATGGAGAACCCGCACCAAAGCCGGCCCGTTCCCGGGGTCCAGCCTTCAGCCGAGGCGTCGATCCACTGTCAGTGCGAGACCATACCTGACCCGCCGCACG
>JAKECL010000166.1 GCA_030460725.1 Propionibacterium sp. | reverse complement strand
TGTCGTCCTCATCCCCAGGTCCACCCCGAGCCAGGTCAGCTGGGACGTCGCCGTCCTGCCCTGAGTCTCCGCCCACCGGTGGTGCAGTGACCTCATCTGCGAAGACCCACGCAAGTCTCCCCCGCCGTGGCCGAGTCCGACCAGCTTTTGTCCCCACATGTCACTTGATCCCCATTCGTCACTCCTCTACCTTTGGAGGCACATCCCGGACCAAGACGACTGTGAGCAGCGTGCAAACGGACGTCGGCGAAGCATGTCGGGCATCGAACGGAGTCTGCGAATGTCGTCGCACGCCAGCAAACACATCCCCACATGGTTGCCATCATTGATGGCCCTTCTCCTGGTCGTCGTGCTCCTGGGGCTCGGCGCCTGGGTGCTCCTTCCGTCGGCGGGAGGAACCAGCGCCGCGGGAAGCCCCCAGAGTGACCCGGTCACACTCACGTCAGAACAGTCCGGCTCGTCCACCCAGCAGAGCGGTGACGAACAGTCCGGCGCACAGGTCACGAGTCCAGAGGGCGAGGACCTCCCGCAGTCCTCCCCGTCACAGCGCCCGCAGGTTGAGCTCTCGGTCCCTTCGGTCCTCTTCGACCCCACCACCGGACTCAGTGCACGCTCGGTTGTCGCCGATGTCGTCGATGCGTCGGGTACATGCACCCTGACTGCGTCCAGCGGTGACGTGACCATCGAGGTCTCAGGGGAGGCGATGCCCTCCGCGGACTCGATGAACTGTGCCAGGGACCTGGACATTCCCGCAGATGACCTGACAGACGGCACGTGGAGCGTCACAGTGTCCTACGAGTCATTGTCCGGCTCGGGCTCCTCGCCCGCCTCCAGCATCATGGTGGTCCGATGAGGAAGCACCCGCTCTCCTTCTGGTCCTGCGTCACTGCTGCACTCGTGGCGACCTCCGCCCTGTCCATCTCCTCACCACCCGCTTCGTGGGCGGCTCGCCCATTCAACCCGGGGAACATCATCTCCGACGCCGAGTTCTACGACTCCGGAGCACTGAGCGACTCCGGGATCCAGTCCTTCCTGGCCTCAAAGGAGAAGGAGTGCGCCGGGGGGGCGGGCGTGGACCAGGCCACCTGCCTGAAGAACTACAGGACCCGGACCGTCGAGAAGGCCTCCCAGGCAGGACTCTGCTCCGGCTACCTGGGCGGACAGACGCAGACCGCGGCCCAGATTATCGGCGGGGTGGCCCGGTCCTGCGGGATCAGCCCCAAGGTACTGCTGGTCCTGCTGGAGAAGGAACAAGGTCTCGTCACGGCCAACTACCCGGCCGAATGGAGATTCAGGTCCGCGACAGGCATGGGCTGCCCCGACACTGCCGCATGTGACTCGCAGTACTACGGGTTCTTCAACCAGGTCTACGGTGCTGCGCGCCAGTACAAGCTCTACCGACTGCACCCGAGCTGGTACGCCCACCAGGTCGGACCGGGAAACAAGATCGCCTACTCGCCCAGTTCCGGGTGCGGATACCAGGTCGTGACCATCGAGAACCAGGCGACTGCGGGTCTCTACAACTACACGCCGTACGTGCCCAACGCAGCGTCACTCGCCGCTGGGTACGGGTCGAGCACCGACCGCTGCGCAAGCTACGGCAACCGTAACTTCTCCTTCCTGTACACCGACTGGTTCGGCTCGACGGGCTCTGACGTCCCCTCGGCTGCGTCTGCGGCAATCACGGCGAAGTGGCAATCATTGGGAGGGGCCCGCGGCAGCCTCGGATCAGCGACAGAGAGCCCGAGGTCCGAGGGAGCAGGCGTGCGCCAGAGCTTCCAGGGCGGCACCATCTACTGGACCCAAGCCGCAGGAGCCCACCCCGTCTGGGGCGGCATCTACTGGAACTGGCAAGCACGCGGAGGCCAGACCGGATCCATGGGCTACCCCACCACCGACGAAATCAAGTCCGGAAACGGCGTCTACCAGAAGTTCCAAGGCGGCACCATCTACTGGACCCAAGCCACTGGAGCCTATGTCCGTTGAGGGCTTGCTGACCCTCTCCTCCCGACCTCACCCCCACACCTCCGGGAGTGGCCGCCACAAGCGGCCAGGTCCGTTGTGGGTTCCTCCCCGGAAAGGGGGGCGGGCGGGTCGGCATTTCCTTGGGCCCGGCGACACCAGGATGGCGGAACACCCCGCTCGAATGCGGTCCACACTCCTGGAGGAGTTGCGTGGACCAGGAGATGACCCACGCGACGGCTGTGCCCCCTCCTGTTCTCCTACACTGGGTCAAGCACGTGGACTGAGAATTGGCGGCTCCCGCTGGTGGGACTGGCCGCGAGAGTCCATTGGCAGGACATGGACGAGGAGTGGGCCATGGCGACCAGGGCCGATGTTGCACGCCTGGCAGGGGTGTCACCCAGTACGGTCACCTATGTGCTGAACGGCCAGCGCAGTGTCACAGCCCGGACCAAGGCACGGGTCAAGGCTGCGATGAGGGAGCTGAACTATGTCCCCAATGCCTTCGCTCGCGGATTGGCCGGATCCCACCGCGGTCTTCTTGCACTGCACTTCCCCACCGATGTGCATGGGTTCACTCCCACCGAGTTCGCGTACGTGAGTGCTGCGACCGATCACGCAAGGAAGCTGGGCTACCAACTGCTTCTGTGGACGAACCGCATCACGGATGTCGAGGAACTCCACGCCCTCCTCGGACAGTCCATCGTGGACGGCGTGCTGCTCATGGAGGTCGTGGCCGAGGACCCCCGTCTTGAGGTCATCCGGGACAGTGGGGTGCCCTTCGTCACCATCGGTCGCCCCGACGACGCACGGGGAATCTCCTTCGTCGACAGTGACTACCGCGCAATGCTGCGCCTGGCAGTTGACTACCTGGCGGACCTCGGACATCGCTCACTCGTGGTCCTGGGGCAGAGCACTGCAAACCTGGAGAGAGGCGCGGGCCCGACCCGGCGGATCACCGACGCTGTCGAGGAGCCCGCGAGGAGCCGGGGGATGGCCGTGACACCGATCAATGTCGAGTTCTCCTCTGCAGGAGGTGCCGAGGCCTTCCGGAGACTGCTCCTCCTCCACCCCCAACCAACTGCTGTGGTCGCCTACAACGAGCTGGCGGTTCCCGGTCTGATCGGTGCCGCGACAGCAGAGGGATTCCTGATCCCTGACCAGCTGTCCGTACTCGCCATCGGATTGAGCGTGCTGTCGGCCGAGTCCTGCACCCCGGAGCTCACCACTGTCACACCACCGATCTCCAGGATCGCCCAGCGCGCAGTCGAGATCCTCGCCGGGGCAATCCGCAAGAAGAGTTCAGAGCAGGTGCACGAGCTGATGGACCCCTCATTGACAGTGCGGGCGTCCACCTGCGAGCCACGGAGTCCGGCGGATCCCCACGCGAGTGCGTCAGCGGCCAGCCGATCCGCAGACATGCGGCCCAACGGCGTGGAGGGACTCAGGCCATCTGGTCCGCAATGTCGGTGATGATCCCGGTACAACCCCAGTTGACCAGCTCGTTGGCGAGTCCCAGGTCATTGACCGTCCACGCGTTCACGTCGTATCCCGCTTCACGCAGGTCCTGGACGCGAGCCCGGGTCAGGCCGTGGTAGTCGGGGTGGACCACCTGGCACCCGCACATCTCCAGCGTCGAGCGCCACTCCTGCCCCATCATCGCCGGGGTGCACAGCCACGCCAGACGCAGACCGGTGTCGCGTCGATCCAGCTCGGCCAGCAGAAGTGGGGAGAAGGAAGAGATGAGCACCTCACGTTCGGAACTGAGATCCTGGAGTGCCTCGATCAGCCCGTCGATCAGCAGGAGCGAACGCTCCTTTCCCTGCTGGTTGGTCTTCAGCTCAATGTTCATGTCGAGACCGACCTCATTTGCCAGTCCAACCAGCTCGGACAGGGTGGGGATCCTCTCCGCGGCGAACTCTTCGGAGAACCACGCACCGTTGCTGATGGAGGGCAGGTCCTCAACTGTGAGCTCGTAGATCGAGCCGCTGTGGTCGGTCGTCCGGTCCACAAGGGTGTCGTGAATCACCACTGGAGTACCGTCCGCCAGGATGTCGATGTCGGTCTCTATCCACCGCACTCCACTGCCCGCTGCCCGACGGAATGCAGCGAGCGTGTTCTCCGGAGCAACCCGGTTGAGACCTCGATGCGCGAAAACAGTTGTGCCCGACTTCATCTTCAATGACCTTTCTTCAGTTCCCGGCCCATGTGCCGGGACGTGTTGGTGGCGCCTGTCCCATCCGGTCGGAGTACGACGTCCGGGTGGACGCTGTTCTCGGTGATCTCGGTCGGACACCGCAGGCGTTGGTCCCAGACGACTCTAGAGGTACCGCTTGACCATCCCATCAAGGAGTGCGTTGGAGACCTCGATGAGGTCCCTACCGATGGACTCGATCCGCCGGAGCACCTCGCGTTGCTTGAGGATGTCTGCTGTCACCTCCTGCCTGAGGACGATCGCAAGGCCCCTGTCATAGACGCGTCTGGTCCTGCGCGCCTCCTGTCGTGCAGCCAGGTACTGAGAACGGGCCCGTTCCGGGTCCTCGGATCGCAGTGCCTCGCGGAACCGTGCCAATGCACTCTCGACCGGATCCATCGCGCCGCGTGACCAGTCCCCCAACGGCACCTCCCACTCCGCAATCTCGCGCACCAGGTCACGGGTGGAGTCCAGGACGTCATCAATGGAACGCGACGCACGAAAGAGATCCTCCGTTTCGAGCGGGACGTTCAGCGCCATCTCGATCTCGCGAACCAATGACCTGCGGGCATCGTCTCCTGCATGCTCGATGGTCCTCATCGATCGTCGTGCTTGTGAGCAGTCCGACTCCAGCGAACACACCTGGTTGGCAAGTCGTGCCGCTTCCAGGGCGCAGTCGATCTGCCGGACGAGAATGCGACTGGACCTCTTCCTCCGCGTGCTCCTCCATGCACGGCATCCTCCCAAGGGAACCTTCATGTCGTCTCCTTCCTCGTTCAAGGGGACTGTGGATCTCACAGCACCATGCGCAGACCTGTCAGTGCGACGTGGCCGAGGATCGCGGACGCTGGAAGGGTCCAGGCCCAGGAGACCACCACCCGCACCACCCCACCCCAGCGCACTGCCCGGGAGGACCTGGACACGGCGACGCCGAGGAGCCCGCCTGTCAGGCACTGCGTCATCGACAGTGGTGTTCCCAGCAGCGATCCGCCGATGACGGCTCCCGATGTCGCCAGTTCCGTTGACAGGAGAGCGACCGGAGTGACTGCTGCCACGCCGTGACGCAGGAAACGGCCCCGTCCGCGAACCCCGGACAGGGTTCCAATCGCGAAGACCAATCCGGCTCTTCACAATCCAGGGTGTAGTCGGGGTCTGAAGCCCCCGGCTTCGAGCAGACTCCGCGCGATGTAGTTGGTCAGGTTCCGGAAGCCGAGTGCTGATCCGCGGAGGTGTTCGAGGCGGCCGTTGAGGGCCTCGG
>JAKECL010000165.1 GCA_030460725.1 Propionibacterium sp. | reverse complement strand
CGGTGCCGTGGCAGGCTTCGCACGTCGTGGTGATGTCGTCGAGGAACGCGAGGTCGGTCGTCAGGATCCCCCTGCCCGTGCAGGTCGGGCACGCGCCGCGCCCATCGGGGCTGAACCACGAGGGGTCCATGCCGGTCGCTGTTCCCAGTTCCTTCCTGATCGGCTCTGCGACCTCCAGGATGGTCGAGACCGTGGAGCGGGCGTTCGCACGGAGGGGCTCCTGTCCGATGACACAGAAGTCCTTGTGCTGGCGGCTCAGTTCTCCCACCATCAGGGTGCTCTTCCCTGACCCGGCCACTCCGGACACGGCTGTGAACACCTGGAGGGGGACGTCCACGGTGACGCCACGCAGGTTGTGCGAACATGCCTCCCTGATGGTCGCTGCCCCCCGGGCCCGGCGCGGTCGGGTGTTGAGGGGGACGGGCTCCCGCAGCAGCTGCCCAGTCGTCGTACCGGAGTCACGCAGCTCTGCGGGACTCCCCTCGAACCGGACATGTCCCCCAGCGTTGCCGGCGCCGGGCCCGAGGTCGATGACGTGGTCCGCAGTGCGGATGACGTCGCTGTTGTGCTCCACCACCAGCACGGTGTTGTGGGCATCACGCAGTCGGGTCAGCAGCGCGAGCAGAAGGTGCACATCGTGAGGATGCAGGCCCGCACTGGGTTCGTCGAACACATAGCAGACGTCACTCAGGGGACTGCCGAGGTGGCGCACGGTCTTCACCCGTTGGGCCTCCCCTCCCGACAGTGTGGTCGAGAGCCTGTCCAGGCTCAGGTAGCCCAATCCCACCGTGTCAAGTGCATCGCAACGGTCCGTGATCGCCTCGGTGAGCGGGGCCACGCGCGGATCGTGGATCCTGGAGACGACCGATCGGAGCTCGGCGACGGGCAGGGCCTGCCACTCCACGATGGATCGTCCGTCGATGAGACTCGATCGCGCCGCACGGTTGAGACGGGCCCCGGCGCACTCGGGGCATGTCCGTCGGATGACGACTCGGGAGAGTCCTGCTCTCTCGTCCTCGCTGAGCCGCGAGGGAGTCTTGCGCAGGTAGGTGGCGCGCAGGCGTGGGATCACACCGTCGAAGTTGCTCGTCCGGGGATACCTGGGATCCGGATGGTCCAGGGGCATGTCCTCGGCATACAGGAGCGTGTGCAGGTCCTCATCCGGCACCTGCGCCAGTGGCAGCGCAGGATCGACCAGTCCGGAATGGACCATCCGCTTCCAGCGGTACGTTCC
The DNA here is from genome assembly GCA_030460725.1 of Propionibacterium sp. Taxonomy (GTDB): domain Bacteria; phylum Actinomycetota; class Actinomycetes; order Actinomycetales; family Actinomycetaceae; genus Pauljensenia. The sequence goes on along the minus strand of JAKECL010000165.1, from coordinate 4,182 downwards.
CGGTCGGAACGTGGGGAAGCGTATGGCGCCCTGGTCCAGGCTCAGGGACAGGTCCAGGAGCGCATCGAGGTCGATCTCCTCGACGGTGCCCAGACCTTCACAGGTGGGACACATTCCCGACGGGTCATTGAAGGAGTAGGCCGGGGAGTATCCCGCCGAGGGCTCCCCCATCCGGGAGAAGAGCATGCGCACCAAGGGCGCGATGTCACTGGCTGTGCCCACGGTGGATCGGGCGTTGCCGGTGAAGCGGTGCTGGTCCACCACGGTGGTGAACGTGAGGCCGTCCACGTGCTCGACCTCCGCGCGCCCCAGACGTGGCAGACGGTTGCGGACGAACAGTGGGTAGGAGTCCGCCACCAGTCGCTGGGCCTCGGAGGCTATCGTGCCGAATGCGAGCGAGGACTTCCCCGATCCCGAAACTCCGGTGAACACCGTGATCCGGTGCTTGGGCACGCGCACCGACACGTCCTTCAGATTGTTCGTGCGGGCACCGTCCACGGTGATCCAGTCCGCCCGGTCCTCACGACATCCACAGCTCATCTTGGTCATGACCCCACGCCAGGGTGAGATGTGGCCCTAGAATGTCCGCATTTGGCCCGAGATCACAGCACACCTGAAGGGGGTCATCCCACGCCCGCACGCAGACCCCGGCAGCGGATGCTGCGACTTCTGTCATTGCTGCAGACCGGACGCCACTGGAGCGCGAACGACCTCGCGCAGGCCACCTCGTCAGCGCCTCGCACCCTGCGCCGCGACATCGAGTTCCTCCGCGAACTCGGCTACCCGGTGGAGAGCACCCGAGGTCCGGGAGGCCACTACCGGCTGGTCGCAGGGCGCGCCCTGCCTCCCCTCATGCTCGAGGATGACGAAGCCGTGGCAACCGTGCTGGGCCTCGAGCTCGTGGCCGGGGGCGATGCCGGGGACAGGGCCACGGCCGAAGTGGCCCGACGTGCCGGCGACAAACTCCGGCGTCTCCTCCCGACCCGGCTGCGCCGCCGGACGGACGACATGCTCGCTGCCACCGAGATCGCCCCCACCACGCCGGGGATCCCCGCGCCCGCGCTCCTGACGTCCCTCACCGGGGCCATCTCCCGTCAGGAGATCCTCAGCTTCACCTACGGAACCGCAGACAGCACAGCCATGCGCGAGGTCGAACCAGTCAGACTGCTGCGCCTCAACCAGCGCTGGTACCTCTTCGCCTGGGACCTCCATCGGCGTGACTGGCGCACCTTCCGCCTCGATCGCATCACCGGTTCCCTGCACACAGGCGGACCTTTCGAGGCCAGGCAGCTGCCTGCCGAGGATCTCGTCTCCCACATGGAGAAGCACTTCAGAGGAATGCCGGTCCTGACCGTCGTCCTCATCATCCACGCGAGCACATCTGTGGCCGCCTCGACCCTCTACCGTCTTGACGGCTCCCTGGAGCCGCTCACCGGCGACGCCTGCCGCTACGTGGCCCACGTGGACTCCTACCAGTGGCTCACCCTGGTCCTCGCCCTCAGCGACCTGGAGTTCACGGTGGAGTCCCCCGAGGCCTTCCGGGAGCACCTGCACCGCAGTGCGTCCCGGCTCCTGCGCGCCACCCAGTAGGCCCGGCCCCCCGAGCCCGGCTGCCAGCCCCCGGAGCCCGGCACGGACTCGATGCCCGGCCCAGAGATCCGCGCTCCCGGGTCGCACGCCGGGCGCACGGAACGTCTGATCGGGTGCCCCCACCGGGACTCGAACCCGGACTGAGCCGATTTTAAGTCGGATGCCTCTGCCATTGGGCTATGGGGGCCGGGGTCGCCCTCGTCCGCGATGCCCTGCGCGAGAGAACGCCGACGACGCGGGAGGGACGACCCGGGTGGGATCTCACACCTGTGACAGGGCGATCCCGTCCAGGATGTCATGCTCGGAGGTCAGGACGTGGTCGATGACGTGGCCGCGGGTGGCCGCGCGCTCCACCACGCGGGCGATCACACGGCTCCAGATCAGGGCACCCGCCGCGATGACGTCCTCACGCCCCTGGGGCATGAAGCCCAGCGCGGCCTTCACGGGGATGGGCTCCTCGACCATGAAGCGCACTGCGGCATCGACCTGGGCCAGGTCCAGGACTGCACCGTGGATCCGTTCGGGCTGGTAGCTGGTGAGCCCGAGTGCCTGGGCGGTCACCGTGGTCACGGTGCCTGCCACACCCACCAGGGTCCCGACCCGCGCCAGATCCACCCGATCGGCGGCGGCATCCAACTGGGCGTCGATCCAGGACACGGCGGCAGCCTCGGAGTGGCGGTCCACACCATTGGTGAGGAACTTCTCCGTCACGCGCACGGACCCCATGTCGATGGACACGGCCTGCTCGACGGTGTCGGACCCCAGGACCAGCTCGGTGGAGCCGCCCCCGATGTCGACCACCAGCAGCGGGCGCGGAGCCTGAGCATCGACGGCGCTGATGGCGCCACGGAAGGACAGGGCCGCCTCCTCGGTGCCGGGGACCACCTCGGGTTCCACACCGAGGATGCGGCGCACGCCCTCGACGAACTCAGCTCTGTTGGAGGCGTCCCGCGTGGCCGAGGTGGACACGAAGCGGATGGAGTCCACACCCAGGCGGTCGATCATCTCCGCGTACTCGCGTGTCGCCTCCAGGGTGCGCTCGATGGCGCCAGGGTCCAGGACCCCGGTGCGGTCCACCCCCTGGCCCAGGCGCACGATGCGCATCTGCCTGGTGAGGTCACGCAGGTGCGGGGTGCGTGTGTCCCCGGGGCCCTCCTGCCACTCGACGTCGGCGACGAGCAGGCGGATGGAGTTGGTCCCACAGTCAATGGCAGCTACACGGGTCACCGGAACATCCTCCCACACCCCGACGCTGCGCCTCTGGGCACCCCGTCCTCGTCCGGGATCCCGGCGCCGTCCTCGCCCGCGACCCGGTCCACGATCCCGCCCCAGTCCGCCACCTCGTCCCCGCCCACCCGACGGTCGGAACGTGCGGGCGAGCAGTCAGCAGGTGCAGCGGCTCGGGCTCCACAGCCCGCGCTCCTCGAGCAGCTCCAGGGCCCGGTCCCCCACCGGGTTGACGCGCGGCCCGGCCACCAGGGCATGACCGACGAGCGCATGGAGGCACTTGACGCGTGTGGGCATCCCGCCGGCGGAGACCTGGTCGATCTCGGGCACCTCGCCGAGCTCGCGCCGGCGCTCCAGGTAGTCCTCGTGGGCCGAGCGGTAGGAGGCGGCGACGCCCTCGTCATCGCGCAGCCAGGTGTTGAGGTCCTCCATGACGTGCTCGGCCTCCAGGGTGGAGCAGCCGCGCACGGCCGGCGGGCAGGTCAGGTAGAAGGTGGTGGGGAAGGGCGTCCCGTCCTCCAGACGCGGGGCAGTGACCACCACGGTGGGGCGTCCGCACACGCAGCGCGCACCCACGCCGACGACGCCGCGCGGAACACGTCCCAGCTGCTCACACAAGGTGTCGAGATCTGCGGTGGTGGCTGGGGCGAAGGTGGGGGGCATGGTCGTGCGTTCACTTCCTCGGGGCGTCGGCCTCCGTCACGGAGGCGGAGAGGACCTGCACCCACGGACGGGCTGGGCCCTGGGGCTCAGCGGCCTCCACCTGGGAGGTGTCGGCATACCCCGGGCCGGGATCCGTGACAGCATACTGGGTCTCCCCCGGCATGACGTAGCCGAGGCGTGAGCGCGCCTGGGAGGCGATGTAGGCCGGATCGTTCCACAGGTCGAGTTGGTGCTGCATGTCGGCGTTCTGCTGCTCGGCGGCCGCCACACGGGCGGTGATGTCGCGCAGATCCTGCTCCTGGCGCCACCACTGGAACAGGGAGGGGACCAGCATTCCTGCCAGGACCGCGCCGACGACTGCGATACCGAGCAGGCGGATGGAGATGGTCAGTCCACCGAAGCTGAGCGTCGGGCGGGTGCTCCGTCGTCCCTCCTCTTCCTCCCGGGCGGACTTCTCCCTGCGTGTGGCGGAGGTCGGGCGGGCTCCGGCGACGCGCGACCTCGTCGACGTGCCCCGACGAGGGCGGCGCCGTGAGCCTGATGTGTCGACGCGACCGGAGCCTCCAGCGGCGGAGTTCTTCGACGTGGTGCTCTTCGACGTGGTGCTCTTCGGCGTGGTGCTCTTCGAGGTGGAGGAGCTGCCGGAGGTGCCCGGGGTCGAGGTGCTGCGCCGGGAGCCCGCAGTCGAGCCCTTCTGCGAGG
>JAKECL010000164.1 GCA_030460725.1 Propionibacterium sp. | reverse complement strand
GGGGGGGGGGGGCCGGGCGCGCTGTCAGACGTGGGCGGGGCGTGCCCGGCGGCGGCCCTCCTGCCTGCCCCCTGCCCGTGCCCGACTAGTCTGGGGGGCATGGTGATCCCCTTCCGCGTCGGCCAGGCGCTCGATGTCCATGCCTATGCGCCCGCACGGGAAGGCGCCCCGAGCACGACCATGAAACTCGCCTGCCTGGACTGGCCGGGTGAGCCTGCCCTGGTGGGACATTCCGACGGCGACGTCGCAGCCCATGCCGTGTGCGATGCGCTGCTCGCCGCCGCCGGGCTCGGCGACATGGGCACCGTCTTCGGGACCTCCCGTCCTGAGTGGGGAGGCGCGCCCGGGGAGGCCTTCCTCCACGAGGTCGTGCGTCTGCTGGAAGAGGCCGGCTGGTCGGTGGGCAATGTGACCGTCCAGGTCATCGGCAACCGCCCGCGTATGGGCGGGCGCCTCCAGGAGGCGTCGGAGCGCATGGCCGGGATCATCGGCGCGCCGGTCGCGGTCACGGCGACCACCACGGACGGTCTCGGTTTCACCGGACGCACCGAGGGTCTGGCAGCCCAGGCCGCGGCACTGGTGGTGCGCATGGAGGAGGACGGCGACATCTTCTGACGCCGCTCGCGTTCGGGCAGCACGTCGGGTCGGGCCGGGCGCACCTGGGTCGGTCGGGCTGCGCGCACCTGCGTCGGTCGGGCTGCGCGCACCGCAGGTGACGGCGTCAGTCCAGACGGCCTGCGTCCTTCAGCGCGCTCATCACCAGGGCGGCCACGTCGTAGACCCTGTGGTCCACCCCCGGCAGGACCGTGAGGCGGGTGTGGGTGAACCCGGCCCTGGAATAGATCTCCCGCGACTCCGGCGCGATGTCGAGCGGGGACCAGTCCTCGGAGTCGATGTCTCCGTCCTCGGAGCCGACGAACCAGGTCAGCGGCATGGAGAGCATGCCTGCCGGGGGCGTGTCACGGACGCCTGAGGTCTCACCGCCCCCGATCATCACCGCACCCCCACCACCGATCCATGACTGGTCGGCGGCCAGGACCTCCGTGCTGATGAACTCCGCGCCTCCTGAGAAGCCGGTGAACCAGAGCTGGGAGGTGTCCACTCCCCAGGTGTCCACCAGGGTCGTGGCAAAGTCGTGGAACCACCGGGCGTTGCCGGAGTAGTCCTCCCACCAGGTGGTCTGGAAGAAGTCGGAACGGTCGGGACTGTCAGGAACCACCAGGACCAGGTTCGCGCGGGCGGCCACCCGTGCCAGGGATTCCAACCTCTGCGAGTCGGTGATGGAGACGACATCGTGGCCGTCGATGTCCCCTTCGAACCAGAACATCACTCCCCACTGGCAGGAGAAGTCCACACCCCGCGTGGACACGTGGTAGGTCGAGGTCACGCCGTCACTGCTGGTGAAGGTCCTGTCCCCGGGCAGCACCGGGGACAAGGAGACACCGGGGACGTCCTGGGAGTCGTTCGACCCCCATCCGGCGCGGTCGAGCAGGCACTCCGGCGACGTCGAACCCACCGAGGTCTGGGCCACGCGCGTTGTGAGGGACCGGGAGGCGGGAACCGAAGCGCTGGAGGAGCTGGGATCGGAGACCGAGGCGGAGACCCCGGTTGCTCCCGGCGCCTGCGCGCTGGCCATGGCGGAGGACACCGGTTCCCCGTCAGGCCCGGCGGACGCGCCGGTGGGAACCAGGCCCCACAGTGGTACTGCCACTCCCAGTGCGGCGAGCACACCCACCACCGCAGCGAGCAGACGGACGCGGCGCCCACGGCCACCTCGGGAACCGTCCGAGCCGTGGCCGTCGACCTCCAGGGGAGAGCGGGTCGGGCGCCCGGTCTGCCGGGAGCGGGAACGAAAAGGGAGTGGATCGCGCATGTCCCTTCCATTGTGCGCCCCATACGCCCCGACGGCACCGGTGGGTCATGTGTGGTTCAGCTCCGGGCGGAGAGCGCCACCATCGTGGGCACACTCTCGCTGCGCGTGACCTCGCCCCGACGGCACCGGTGGGTCATGTGTGGTTCAGCTCCGGGCGGAGGACTCCACCATCGTGGGCACACTCTCGCTGCGCGTGACCTCGCCCCGACGTCGGCCCCGGCGCACCGGCCGACGCGCCGCCCCAGCCCACCTCCGGACCCGACGGGCAAAGCGGGCGCGCGCTCACCGTCCCCGCGCTCACCGTGCCCGCGCTCCGCGGGCACAGGCGCAGCGTGCACGGACTCAGCGTGCACGAACTCAGCGGACGCGCGAGGATCCCGGCGCGTCGCCCTCGTAGATGTCCAGATGCGTGCGGTCCTCGCGGATGGGCAGCACCAGGACCAGCCCGACCAGGAGGATCACCACAATGCCCAGGATCCCCCAGTGGGTGGGGTCCTGGCCTTCGGGGGTGAGGTGGCGCCCCAGACGCACCGAGAGACCGTAGAGCAGAGGGGAGAGGAAGGAGACGGCACGCCCCGTGGTGGCGTAGAGACCGAAGACCTCCCCCTCACGCCCCGGCGGGATGACGCGGCCCAGGAAGGACCGCGAGGCGGACTGGGCCGGACCCACGAAGACGCACAGCAACAGGCCCAGGCTCCAGAACACAACCTTGCCGTGGGAGTGGAGCAGGAAGACCCCGGTACCGGTGGCCACCATGACCACCAGCGACAACACGATGACACGCTTGGGGCCGATGCGGTCGTCCAGGGCACCGAACCCGATGGTCGCCAGGCCCGCCACGATGTTCGCAGCGATCGCGAAGACGATGACCTCCGAGGCCGTGAACCCGAAGACCGTGCCCGCCAGGATCGCTCCGAAGGTGAACACCCCCGCCAGCCCGTCGCGGAAGACGGCGGAGGCGATGAGGAAGGCCAGGGTGTGGGGGGCGTTGCGGGACAGGGAGACGACGGTGCCCCACAGTCTGCGGTAGGACGCCCACAGCGGCTCGCGTCCGGAGTCCTCACCCCGGTGGCGGGGGCGGGGCGGGTTGAGGATGACAGGTGTGGCGAACACCGCGAACCACGCGGCCGCGAAGAGCATGGACACACGGATGTTGAGGCCGTTGTCGCCAGTCACACCGAAGAGGCCCACCTCCGGGTTGATGAAGGCGACGAAGAGGAAGAGCAGCAGGACGATGCCCCCGACATAGCCCATCCCCCATCCCAGTCCCGAGATGCGTCCCATGGTGGAGCGGTCGGAGATGTGGTTGAGCATGGCGTTGTAGTTCACGGAGGCGAACTCGAAGAACACGTTGCCCAACCCCAGCAGGACGATGCCCAGCCACAGGGCCCGCGTCCCTCCCCACGCGTTGTCGGGCGCCACGAAGAACATGAGTGCCATGCAGGCCACGACCGCCGCAGTGAACCAGCCCAGCCACACCCCTCCCCGACCGCGTCGGTCGGCACGCTGACCCGTCACGGGAGCCAGCACAGCGATGAGCACACCGGCAATGGTCAGGCCCGTGGTGAGGTGCTCGGTCGAGGTGACCTTGTCGGCGAAGAGGCCGGAGGTCAGGTAGACGGAGAAGACGAAGGTGGTGGCCACCGCATTGAAGGAGGCACTCCCCCAGTCCCAGAAGGCCCATCCCAGGACCGTGGGAGTGAGGATGCGCTTGCGGGGGACCAGGTCCGAGGGGGTGGAGGGCGGTGGTGCGCTGGCAGGTCCGTGGACGTCCGGCTGGGACATGACGCTTCGCTTCCTGTGCTGCGTGGGAGGCACACCGACATGGTGGGCCCACCCCGCGAGGATGGGGGGTGCAGGGCGGTGTCACGCCCGGGGCGGAGGAGCGCCCGTGGGCAAGCTAGCACGACGGCGGCCCGCATCCACCCCCTACACCGCCGCAATCCCAGGCGTGTCGAGGGATGCATCCGCGAACGGGTGGACCCGGCACTGGAGTGGTGCATCGCGCAGTCTGCGCCGACGATGCCTCCGCGCGCGGACCGGCCCCGCGGGCGGTCACCCTCCGGACGTGAGGGCACCCTCCACCAGGAGTTCTGCCAGGAGCAGGTCGGTGCGTGAGGTCACCTTGAGGGCCAGGGTGTCGCCGCGGACCATGTCCACGGGCAGTCCCAGAGCCTCGACCAGGGAGGCGTCATCGGTGGCGGCCGTGGACTCCGTGGCCGCCAGCGCACGCCCGTGCTCGTGTGCATGCAGCAGCACGGACCAGCGGAACCCCTGAGGGGTCTGGACGCCCCACAGGTGGGAGCGGTCAGGGGTCGCCACCACACGACGCACCTCGGGGGTGGGACCGGAGGCCGCATCGGTGGTCGACATGGGGGATGCGACCTCCTTGAGGGTGTCCGTGACGGGCAGGCCCGGCACCACGGCCACACTCCCCGCCTCCACTGCGGCGACCACTCGTCCGATGACCTCGGCAGGGGTGAGGCAGCGTGCCGCGTCGTGGACCAGGACGGGTGTGTCCTCCGCCAGTTCCACGCCTGCCAGCGTCGCAACTGCGGGCAGGGCCTCCAGGCCTGCCGCGACGGAGGCCTGACGGGATTCTCCTCCGGCGACCACCAGGACCGGCACGTGGGGAGCCCCGGGCACGTGCCCGGGCAGCACCCGCTCGAAACCGTCCACCTCCCCGGGGGGTGCGGTCACGACGAGCGCCGCGATTCCGGCGTCGGCCAGACCGCGGGCAGCCCTCTCCAGCAGCGTCTGACCACCCAGTTCCACCAGCGCCTTCGGCCCGCGGCACCCCAGGCGGGTCCCGGATCCGGCAGCCGTCAGGACCGCGAGTGCGACCACCGGGTCACTCGGAGGCGACTGTGTCCTGCTCGACGGCGTCCTCGCCCTCGGCCAGGATCGTGTCGAGGCGCTCGGAGGCGCGCTCCTTGTCAATGTGTCGGGCCAGGGCGAGCTCGGAGGTGAGGATCTGACGGGCCTTGGTGAGCATCCGCTTCTCCCCGGTGGAGAGCTTCTTGTGGGCGTCCCGGCGCGTGAGGTCACGCACGACCTCGGACACCTTGACGATGTCCCCGGTGGCGATCTTCTCCTGGTTGGCCTTGAAGCGGCGCGACCAGTTGGTGGGCTCCTCGACATAGGGGGCGCGCAGGACGGAGATGACCTCCTCCAGACCGTCCTCGTCCACGACGTCGCGCACGCCGACCAGGTCCACGTTCTCGGCAGGCACCTGGATGGTCAGATCTCCCTGCGTGACACGCAGGGTCAGGTAGGTCTTCTCCTCACCACGGATCCTTCGCTGGGCGATGTCCTCGATCGTGGCGGCCCCGTGATGGGGGTACACGACCGTCTGGCCGATGGTGAAAGTCATTAGATGATGCTCCCTGCGACTCGAGGCGACGCAGGCCATTCTACCAGCAGGCGCGTCGAGTGGCCGGGCAGGTCCCCGCGGGCGTACGATCCGCGACTCCTGGACCGACGCCGGGCCGCTGCCCCGGGGCCCGGCGTGCTCCCGAGGACCCGGGGGCCTCACCGCAGGTCAGGACACCAGCTTGTAACCCAGTCCCCGCACGGTCACCAGGCGCA
>JAKECL010000163.1 GCA_030460725.1 Propionibacterium sp. | reverse complement strand
CCGCGCACCGCGCGTCTCCCCACCGCTCGCCGTCGGACGCTCCTGCGGCGCGGGCCCGGGAGGTGGGAGGATGTCGGACGTGAACCTCGACCCCGACATCGCAGCCCGACTCAAGCGGGACCCCGCCGGACTCGTCGCAGCCGTCGTCCAGCAGCACGACACCCGTGAGGTGCTCATGGTCGGATGGATGGACGACGAGGCACTGCACCGCACCCTCACCTCCGGGCGGGTCACCTTCTGGTCGCGCTCACGTCAGGAGTACTGGCGCAAGGGGGACACCTCGGGCCACGTCCAGTGGGTGAAGGCCGTTCACCTGGACTGCGACGGTGACGCACTGCTCGTCGAGGTCGACCAGGTGGGGGCCGCCTGCCACACCGGGACGCGCACCTGCTTCGAGGCCGGCGGGGACCTGCGCGCCGTGGTCGGGCAGCGGCCGTGACGTCGCGGGCCGGGAACGCGGGTGAGCGCGGGGTCGGCACCGGCTCCGCACCGGGACACACCAGCGAGGGGACGGGAACCATGGGAGGAACTCAGGAGGACGCGGAGCGCGCGCACCACGGCGCCAGGCCAGGGGCGCCCCAGGAGGTCCACCTCGAGTGGGGCCAGACCTGGCCCTCGCGCGAGGTCTTCCGGGACCTCGCGGCTTCGCGTCGTGTGATCCCTGTGGCACGCAAGGTCCTGGCCGATGAGCTCAGCGCCGTGGGCGTCCACCGCCAGCTCGCCCAGGGACGTCCCGGCACCTACATCCTGGAGTCGGCCGAACACGACGGATCCTGGGGACGGTGGTCCTTCATCGGCGCCGCCTCCGCCGGTGCCATCGTGGCCCGTGGAGGGCGGGCACGCTGGAGCGGCACCCGCCCTGCGGGGGCATTGGAGGAGGGCACCTTCCTGGATGTCCTCCATTCCGCCCTCTCCGTCCTCCACACGCACGCCGTGCCCGGCCTGCCCCCATTGACGGGTGCCCTCGTGGGATCACTGGGGTGGGGCATCATCCCGGAGTGGGAGCCGACCCTCGTCCCCCACGTCCCCGTCGAGGTCGACGTGCCCGACGCCAGCCTCTGCCTGGCCACCGAGGTGGCTGCCATCGACCACACCGAGGGGTCGCTGTGGCTGGTGGCCATCGCCTGGAACATGGACGGGTCCGATGAGCGCGTCGACCTCGCCTATGAGGACGCCCTGGCGCGTCTGGACTCCATGGCACAGCGGATGGCCCGGCCCTTCACGCCTGCTGTCCTGGGCCTGCGTGGTCTGGAGGGGCCCGCGGGGGAGGTCGGCACCGTGCAGGCCGCGCCCCCGGTCAGCCACCGCACCGCGCGAGCGGACTTCGAGTCCTCGGTGGTCACCGCCAAGCAGGCGATCCGCGACGGGGAGGTGTTCCAGGTCGTGGTCTCCCAACGCCTGGACGTGGACACGGAGGCCTCCGGCCTGGACGTCTACCGGGTGCTGCGCACCGTCAACCCTTCTCCCTACATGTACTACCTGTGTCTGCCTGACGGGCTCGGCGGGACCTTCGAGGTCGTGGGGTCCTCCCCCGAGACACTCATGCGCACCCAGGGCAGGAGGGTGTGGACCTACCCCATCGCCGGCTCGCGTCCGCGGGGGGCGGACTCCCAGGAGGACCGGCGTCTGGCCGAGGAGCTCCTGGGGGACCCCAAGGAACTCTCGGAACACGTCATGCTGGTGGACCTGGCCCGCAACGACCTGTCGAAGGTGTGCCAGCCGGAGACGGTGGAGGTCTCCACTCTCATGGAGATCAAGCGCTTCTCCCACATCCAGCACATCTCCTCCACCGTCACCGGAATCCTGCGCGAGGGGGTGGACGCCCTGGACTGTCTCGTGGCGACCTTCCCCGCAGGCACCCTCTCCGGTGCCCCCAAGCCCCGCGCCATCCGTCTCATCGACCAGTTGGAGCCCGCCGCCCGCGGTGTCTACGGAGGAGTGGTCGGGTACTTCGACCTCTCGGGGGACGCGGACCTGGCGATTGCCATCCGCACGGCCAGCCTGTCCGGGGGCACGGCCTCCGTCCAGGCAGGGGCCGGGCTGGTGGCCGACTCGGTACCCGCGACCGAGTACGAGGAGACCCGCAACAAGGCTGCCGCCGCCCTGGGGTCCGTCCTGCGGGCGAGTCAACTGGCCCGCATCGACACCGAAAGGGGACGGGGATGTGCCGGGGGTGGCGGGACTCCGGGCGTGCAGGTCTGAACCGGTCGGGGTGTTCGCGCCCGGCCCGGATGATGGGCCCGATTCGGGTGCCCGGCCCGCGGCGGCTAGCATCGGGGGAACCACGCATGAGGGGAGTGATGGCATGAGCGTCCTCGACGGCATCATCGTCGGAGTGCTGGAGGACCTGCGCGCACGCGAGTCCCTGGTCTCCATGGACGACCTCAAGGAGCGCGCCCGGCGCACTCCCGACGCCCTGGACGTCGTGGGTGCCATGCGCGCCCGGGACGGCGCGGTCTCGATCATCTCCGAGGTCAAACGCAGTTCTCCCTCCAAGGGTGACCTGGCGCCGATCGCGGACCCGGCGGCGCTGGCCTCGGTGTACGAGGAGGCGGGTGCAGGGGTCATCTCCGTGCTCACCGAGCAGCGACGCTTCCACGGATCCCTCTCGGACCTGGACGCCGTTCGCGCCACCGTGGACATCCCGGTCCTGCGCAAGGACTTCGTGGTGACCCCCTACCAGGTCCACGAGGCACGGGCCCACGGGGCGGACATGGTGTTGCTGATCGTGGCGGCACTGGAACAGCCCGCGCTCGTGTCCCTCCTGGAACGGGTGGAGTCCCTGGGGATGACGGCCCTGGTGGAGACCCACTCCCGTCTGGAGGCGCTGCGGGCACTGGAGGCGGGGGCCAAGGTGGTGGGGGTCAACGCCCGCGACCTGACGACACTGGAGGTCGACCGTTCCACCATCGAGCAGGTCATCGACGTCATCCCTGAGGAGGTCATCGCGGTGGCCGAGTCGGGGGTGCGTGGACCCCATGACGTCTTCGAGTACGCCCGCTGGGGTGCCGATGCCGTCCTGGTGGGTGAGGCGCTGGTGACGTCGGGGGACCCCGATGCCGCCGTGCGCGACATGGTGAGCGCAGGCCAGCACCCGGCGCTGCGCGCCAATCGGAAGGCGCGCGTGCGCGCCGCGAGGCAGGAGGACTGACGTGACACAGTCGGACCCGGTGGGACCGTACTTCGGGGACTTCGGCGGCAGGTTCGTCGCCGAGTCACTCCAGGGCACCCTGGAGGAACTCGACCGCACCTGGCAGCGACTGTGGCACGACCCGGACTTCCGCTCCCGCCTCGATGCGCTGCTGCGCGACTACGCGGGACGCCCCTCCCTGCTCACCGAGGCCCCGCGCTTCGCCGAGGACCTGGGCGGGGTGCGTGTCTTCCTCAAGCGCGAGGACCTCAACCACACGGGCTCCCACAAGATCAACAACGTCCTGGGACAGGCCCTGTTGACCAAGGAGCTGGGCAAGACCCGCGTGATTGCGGAGACCGGTGCGGGACAGCACGGGGTGGCCACGGCCACCGCTGCCGCACTGCTCGGCCTGGACTGCACGATCTACATGGGACGTGAGGACACCGAACGCCAGCACCTCAACGTCGCGCGCATGCAGATGCTGGGGGCGGAGGTCGTGGCCGTCACCCAGGGTTCCCAGACCCTCAAGGACGCGATCAACGAGGCCTTCCGCGACTGGGTGACCAATGTGGCCACCACGAACTACATCTTCGGGACCGCTGCGGGTCCCCATCCCTTCCCGACCCTGGTGCGCGACCTCCAGCGCGTCATCGGTGACGAGGCCCGCTCCCAGCTGTTGGGCATGACGGGTCGTCTGCCGGACATGGTCTGCGCCTGCGTGGGCGGGGGCTCCAATGCGATCGGTACGTTCTCCGCCTTCCTCGACGACGAGGGCGTCGCGCTGCTGGGGTGCGAGGCCGGGGGGGACGGCTTCGACACCGGTCGACACGCGGCCTCCATCACCGCGGGCGAGGTGGGTGTGCTCCACGGCGCACGCTCCTTCCTGCTCCAGGAACGAGACGGTCAGACCAAGCCCTCCCACTCGATCTCCGCAGGACTGGACTATCCCGGGGTCGGCCCCGAGCATGCCTGGCTCGCACGCACCGGAAGGGCCCACTACGTCCCGGTCTCGGATGCGGAGGCCATGGACGCCTTCCTGCTCCTCTCGCGCACCGAGGGCATCATCCCGGCCATCGAGTCCGCCCATGCACTCGCCGGTGCCCGTGCCTGGGCACTGGAGAAGGCTCAGGAGGGGCCCTTCACGGCGGGCTCGGAGCCCCTGGTGGTCGTCTGTGTGTCGGGCCGCGGGGACAAGGACGTGGACACGGCTGCGACGTGGTTCGGACTTGGGGACGCGACCCTCCAGGTCATCGATCCCAGTGCCGGTGAGGGCGGGGTCCGCAGGGACGATGCGACGACGGAGGGACAGGCATGAGCAGGGCAGGGTCCAGCGCGGCAGCCATCGAGGCTGCCCACCGGCGCGGGGACGGCGCACTGATCGCCTACCTGCCCGTCGGCTTTCCGAGCGTGGAGACATCGATCCGGGCGGGCAAGGTGCTGGCCGACGCAGGGGTGGATGTCGTCGAACTCGGTTTCCCGTACTCCGATCCGGGCATGGACGGACCCACGATCCAACGTGCGACCGTGGCCGCCCTCGAACACGGCACCCATCTGGAGGACCTTCTCCACGCGGTCGACGAACTCACCGCCCACGGACTGTCCACCGTGTCCATGACCTACTGGAACCCCATCGAGTGGTACGGGGTGGAGCGTTTCGCCCACGACTTCGCAGCCGTGGGCGGGTCGGGCCTGGTCACTCCGGACCTGCCACCGGAGGAGGGGGCGCAGTGGGAACACGCTGCCTCCGACAACGATCTGGAAGCCATCTACCTGGTGGCTCCCTCCTCCCCGGAACACAGGCTGCGCCTCATCGCCGAGCACTCCCGGGGATGGGTCTATGCGGCGTCCACCATGGGGGTGACAGGCGCGCGCGCACGGGTGGACGAGCACGCGCGCGCCCTCGTGGAGCGCACCCGTGCTGCAGGAGCCGAGCGGGTCTGTGTGGGGCTGGGAGTCTCCACTGCGGACCAGGCGCGTGACATCGCAGGTTTCGCCGACGGTGTGATCGTCGGATCGGCCCTGGTGAAGACCCTCTTCGAGGAGGACACCGACCGTGCGCTGCGCAACCTGGAGGACCTTGCCACCGCTCTGGTGTCAGGTGTGCGCGGCGCCTCCTGGAGACGTGGATGATGCAGCCACTGGCCATCCCCTCCCCGGGTCAGGGTGTGTGGCACCTGGGGCCCCTCCCGCTGCGCGCCTACGGGCTGTTGATCGTGTGCGCGATGGTGGCGGCCGTGTGGATCACCCAGCGACGCTACAGGGCGCGCGGCGGTGATCCCGAGCTGGTGACCACGATGGCGATGTGGGCCATTCCCTTCGGGATCGTGGGGGCGCGCATCTACCACGTCGTGTCCTCCCCCGCGGCCTACTTCGGGCCGGGTGGGGA
>JAKECL010000162.1 GCA_030460725.1 Propionibacterium sp. | reverse complement strand
GACCGCCAGACCGCCAGACCGCCAGACCGCCAGACCGGCGGGCGTCACTCCCGGATCCCGTGCGCAGGTAGGATTCGCGGGCAGACACCGAGGGAGGACCGGATGGCGAAGCTCTACTTCAGGTACGGGGCGATGAACTCCGGGAAGTCCACCGCCTTGCTGCAGGTGGCCTACAACTACGAGGAACGCGACCAGCGAGTCGTCCTGCTCAAACCCCGTATTGACACCAAGGGGGATGAGGAGATCATCTCCCGCCTGGGTGTCACGCGGGAGGTGGACGCCCTCGTGGGCCCCGAAGATGACGTCCATGAGCTCTTCACCCGCCTCGCTGCAGCAGACCCCGCTCCCGCACCCGGAGGCGGGGCGCGTCGCGTCGCTGCGGTCCTCATTGACGAGGCCCAGTTCCTCACCCCCCACCAGGTCGACGACTTCCTGCGCCTCGCGGTGTGTGAGGACGTCCCTGTCCTCGCCTACGGGATCCGCACCGACTTCCGCACCACCGCCTTCCCCGGAGCCCGGCGTCTTCTGGAGATCGCGCACTCCCTGGAGGAGCTGAAGACCATCTGTCGGTGCGGGCGCAAGGCCGTGTTCAACGCCCGACGGATGGGCGGGCGCTTCGTCTTCGACGGCGCCCAGGTGGCCATCGATGGTGTGGACTCGACCTACGAATCACTGTGTGCGGCTTGCTACTTGCAGGAGTCAGGCGGGGCACTGGGCGGGGAGGACGCCTAGACTGAAGGGATGGCCAACCCCCGGACACTCAGCGGTCTCGTCGTCCACCTCAGTGACGACGACATCATGGCGATGGTGGGACCGGCCAACTGGGGCAAGGGACTCACCGACTTCCGCTCCGGTCACGTCCTGGAGGTGCGCGCCGAGGACGACAGGCGCGCAGTGGGACGTGTACGCGGTCCCGGCGTCACCTACCGCACCTGGATCGAGGCCGTCGAAGGACGGCTGGACCTCACCTGTGCATGCACCGTGGGACGCGACTGCCGCCACAGCGTGGCTGCCCTGCTCCAGCTGCGCGAGGACGTTCGCCGCGCCACCCCCCAGGACGGTGAATGGCGCTCGGCACTGTTCGACCTGGTCGGGGAGACGGGCATGGGCGGGGAACCCATGGCGCTCCTGGTCGACACCCACGACCCCTCCCAACCCCTGTGGATGAGCCCCCTGCGCCCGGGAACCCACGCACGCTGGGTCACCAAGCGAGCCTCCTGGCTGGACCTGACGAACCCTCAGTGGGCCTCGGTCACCGAGGAGCTGAATCCCACCCACCTTGCCCTGCTGCGCGAAGGATACCGCTACTCCCGGGAAGGGCCTCAGTGGCGCTCCCCCAATGAGGTGAGTCTGGAGTCCCTGGGCGAGCGGGCCGGTACCTGGCTGCGCCGACTGGACCGGGCGGGAGTCTCCCTGTTCGCCGACACCGACCCGTTGGTGCCGCTCAGCCTGGACGCCCGGCCCTGGACCCTGGCCCTGGACGCCCGCAGTACGCAGGAGGGGCTCCTGGTGGGCGTGGCCGCCACCGACGGCACCACGACCTTGGCCACGCCCCGCCTCAATGCCCCCACACGCCTGCTCCTGCTGGAGGGGGGCACACGCATTGCCGAGCTCCGTGGCGGGGAGAACCTGCTGGAGAATCTGCCGACCGGAGGGCTGCACGTGCCCGCCGCCGACCTGGCAGAGTTCCAGACGCGGTGGTTGCCCAGACTCCGTCGTACTGCCGAGTTCGTCTCCACCGACGGTTCCTACACGCCCGAGGAGGTCTCACCCCCCCAGATCGTGGCCACGGTGCGCCTGGAGGGCTCCGAGGCGATGGTGGTGCGCTGGTGGGTCGAGTACACGATCGGCAGCACCACCTCCCGACTTCCACTGGAGCAGGCTGACGCCGACCCGGTGGCCCAGGACCTGCGCCACGCCATCGAGTCACGTGCCGCCGGCCTGCACCTGTCGGAGGAGCTGTGGCGTGCCTCCCTGCGCACCCTTCGTCTGCCCGCATGGCGTGCTCCGGAGTTCCTGGAGCGCGTGGTCGCCGCCCTCGACGTCGAGGGGTTGGTCTGGGACGTCTCCGAGGATGTGAGCGAGGTGCAGGTGGACCCTGACGCGGTACTCATCGACACCTCGTTGGGATCGGAGGGCTCCACCGACTGGTTCGACCTGCGTGCCCGCGTCCTGGTCAACGGACGCGAGGTCGAGCTCAAGGAACTCCTGGCCGCGCTGGCCGCGGGTGAGGACCACATGCTCGTGGACGGGGTGTGGGTGACCCTGGACGGAGAGCGACTGGAACACCTGCGTGCCCTCCTGTCCGAGGCGGAGATGTTGGGGGACTCCCAGGGGGACTCCCTGCGCCTCTCAATCCTCCAGGCCGGGCTGTGGGAGGAACTCGAAGAGGTCTCCGACCACGTCGAGGCCTCCCAGGAGTGGGTCAGCCGTGTACGGGCGCTCAGTGGTGAGGGCGAGATCTTCGGGTTGGAGGTGCCGCCCTCGTCGACGGTGACCCTGCGCCCCTACCAGGAGGTCGGTCACCGGTGGCTCACGGCGCTGGCCGGCATGGGGCTGGGTGGGATCCTGGCCGACGACATGGGCCTGGGCAAGACCCTCCAGGTGCTCTCCGCCATCCTGGCGCTGCGCGATGCCCCGGGAGCTGATCGTGCCCCTGTCCTCGTGGTGGCGCCGACCTCCGTGCTGGGGACATGGGCAGGGGAAGCGCGGAGGTTCTTCCCCGACCTCATCGTCGAGGTCGTCGACTCGACCTCACGCCGCAGGGGCGGGAGCCTGGGTGCGCTGTCCACCGGGGTCGACGTGCTGGTGACCTCCTACACCATCGTGCGCATGGAGCCGGAGGAATGGGCGGGCCTCCACCTCTCCGGCCTGGTCGTCGACGAGGCGCAGGCCATCAAGAACCCACGCACCGCCATCCACTCGGCCCTCATGGGTCTGGACGCCGGGTGGCGTGTGGCTGTGACCGGCACACCCGTGGAGAACTCGGTGTCCGACCTGTGGTCGATCCTCCAGGTCACCGACCCCGGCCTGCTGCCCGGGTGGAAGACCTTCAATGACAAGATGCGCCGCCCCATCGAGACCCACGGCGACGCGTCGGCACTCCAGCGTCTGCGCCGACTCACCGCTCCCTTCGTCCTGCGTCGCACCAAGGAGCAGGTTGCCCCGGAGCTGCCCGACAAGACCGAGTCGGTCGTCGAGGTGGCGCTGGGGGAGGAACATCGCCGCATCTACGACCAGTACCTGACCCGCGAGCGCTCGCGCCTGCTGGGGCTCCTCGATGACCTCCAGGCCAATCGCATGGTGGTCCTGGCCTCCATCACCCGCCTGCGTCAGCTGGCCCTGGACCCGGCACTCGTGGACCCCGCCTACTCCTCGGTGGGTTCGGCGAAGGTGGAGTTCCTCGCCGACCAGCTCGACCAGGTCGTGCCTGCGGGCCACCAGGTGCTGGTGTTCAGCCAGTTCACCTCCTTCCTGGCGCGCATCCGCGGTGTTCTGGAGCGGCGCGGCGTGGAGATCGCCTACCTGGACGGTGCCACGCGCGACCGCCAGGGTGCCATCGAGGAGTTCCGCTCAGGCAAGGCCCGGGTGTTCCTGATCTCCCTGAAGGCGGGCGGCACCGGGCTGACATTGACAGAGGCCGACTACGTCTACGTCATGGACCCGTGGTGGAACCCTGCCGCGGAGGCCCAGGCCGTGGACCGCGCCCACCGCATCGGCCAGTCCAAGAAGGTCAATGTCTACCGTCTGGTCGCCGAGGACACCATCGAGCAGAAGGTGCTGGACCTCCAGGACCGCAAGCGTCAGCTGGTCTCTGCAGTCGTCGACGGGGGAGGGGCGGGGTCCGGGAGGATCACCGCGGAGGACCTGCGGGCGCTGCTGGAGTTCTGAGAGGTCGCTGCCCGCCCTGCCCGGGCGCGTCCCCGCCTCGCGGTCCCCTTGGGGCCTTGGTGGGAGCTGCCCTGTGCCGAGTTCGGCTCCGCAGGGTCGGCCTTGACAGGAATATATCGATAAACGATACGATCATCTCGTTGGACGATATGTGGCTGTTATGGGCACCTCGCAGACGAAGGGTGGCGACATGAGTCGCGGAGTGATGGTCGGATTGAAGGCGCTCGTGCTGCTGTTGTCGGCGGGCGTCGTGTTCCTGCTCGCCTGGGGCATGCCATGGGCGTCTGGGCAGATGGCGGAGACCTTCCCGGAGTTCGCCGATCTGCGCATGCCCCTCCTCCTCGCTGCGGAGGTGGTGCTCGCCTGTGCGGTGGTCCTGCTGGCCTGCCTGTGGCAGCTCCTCTCCCAGGTCCGCGCGGGCCGGGTGTTCGATCCCTCCTCGCTGCGATGGGTGAACGGCATGATCGGGGCCTCTGCAGTGGCGGGAGTGGCGCTCTTGGCTACGGAGTTCTGGATCCCGGGGCCACCCCTGCTGGGATTGGGGATGTTGGTCGCGGCCCTGGTGTGCCTGGGGTTGGCCCTGGTGCTCGTGGTGATGCGCGGCCTGTTGGTCCAGGCGACCTCCTTCCGCGTCGAACTGGACCAGGTGATCTGATGGCGATCGTCGTGGACCTCGACGTGGTGATGGCCAGGCGAAAGATCGGCGTGGCCGAGCTGGCTGAGCGTGTGGGCATCACGGCTGCGAACCTGTCCGTCCTCAAGAACGGTCGGGCGAAGGCGGTCCGCTTCTCCACATTGGACGCGCTCTGCCGCGAACTGGACTGCACCCCGGGGGACATCCTCCGTCATGTCGAGGAGGCAGGGCCCGGGGACTGAGTCTGACCGGTGCCGTCCGTAGTGCCTCTGACGTCCGGTGTTGCGCGGTGGCGGCGGGGTGCTGGTGGGTGAGCGGGTCTCCATCGCTGTGGGGCATGGGGAGGGAAGCCCGTCGAACAGGTGTTCGATAGACTGGTGTCATGTCCACTCACCCGCTCACCTACGCGGAGTTGCACGCCCACTCGGCCTTCACCTTCCTGGACGGTGCTGACCAGCCCGGAGACCTGGTCGCGCAGGCGCGTGCCCTGGACCTGGAGGCCCTGGCGATCCTCGACGTGGACGGCATGCACTCCGCGATCCAGACGGCCACGGCGGCCCGGAGCAGTGGACTGCCGATGGTCTTCGGTGCCGAGCTCACGCTCGCCCGCGGACAGTTCGGTGAGGACCCGGCCACACCGGGATGGGGGCTGGTGGCGGGGGCGGAGGATCCGGGCATCCGGCTGCCCGTCCTGGCCACCTCACCTGCGGGCTACCACGACCTGTGCCGCGCCAT
Source organism: Propionibacterium sp. (assembly GCA_030460725.1). Classification (GTDB taxonomy): domain Bacteria; phylum Actinomycetota; class Actinomycetes; order Actinomycetales; family Actinomycetaceae; genus Pauljensenia. Next base: position 280 of record JAKECL010000162.1, on the reverse strand, counting down.
GAGCGCCCATGCCCTGGCACGCCCCGGACAGCGCAGTGCCGCCCACCTGCTGGAGGAGCTCGGGCAGGGGGGACACGAGGACTGGCTGGTGCTCAGCGGCACCCGACGCGGACCCCTGCGTCGGGCACTCAGCTCAGGGGGGAGGTCTGCTGCCCGGGAGGTCCTCACCCTCCTCACCGACCGATTCGGGACGGAGCGGGTGGCAGTGGAGTCCGCCCTGGCCCCCCACGACCCTCCCCCCCAAGCCGCTTCACAGGCGGCCCAGGCTCGTGACCCCCAC
>JAKECL010000161.1 GCA_030460725.1 Propionibacterium sp. | reverse complement strand
CTCGGAGCCGACGGGGAGGGGATTGCCCTCTGCGGGAGGCTCGATGGGCGGCACGCCGCCGGAGAACTCGGGGTCCGTGCGGGGGGTGCCTGCGGGGTTCAGTGGATCGCTCACTTCTTGCGCGCCTTCGGATCGAGGGCTTCGCGCACGGCGTCACCCATCATGATGAAACTCAGGACGGTCAGGGCCAGGGCCATGGCGGGATAGAAGAGCACCATGGGCTGCGTCCGCAGCGAGACCTGGGCGGTGGAGATGTCCCCGCCCCAGGACACGATCGAGGGGGGCAACCCGATGCCCAGGAAGGACAACGAGGCCTCGGCGACGATGAAGGTGCCCAGCGCGACCGTGGCGTAGACGATGATCGGTGCCATCGCATTGGGCAGGATGTGGCTGGTGAGGATCCGCCAACGCGAGGAGCCGGTGGCGCGGGCAGCGGTCACGAACTCTTCGTTCTTCGCCGACATGACCGCACCGCGGGTGATGCGAGCGATCTGCGTCCACCCGAAGGCGGCCAGCACGATGACGACCATCCAGACGTTGCGGTGGGACTTCAGCATCTGCATGATGACGATGGCGGCGAGGAGCAGGGGAACCGCGAAGAAGATGTCGGTGATGCGCGAGACCAGCGCATCGACCCACCCACCGAGGAACCCGGCCAGGGATCCCAGGGCCCCGCCGATGAGGACGACGGCGATCGTGGTGAAGATGCCCACGGACACCGAGGCCCGGGCGCCGTGGACGACGCGGGAGTAGATGTCGCAGCCCTGCTTGTCGAACCCGAAGGGGTGTCCGGGACCGGCGGCGGCCAGGGAGTTCCCGAGCTCGCAGAAGCGCGGATCCTGGGAGGTGAACAGACTGGGGAACAGTGAGACGACAACGGCCAGGAGGATGATCGCTGCCGAGATCCAGAACAGGGGACGCCGACGCAGGTTCTTCCAGGCCTCGCCCCACATCGAGGAGGGAGCGGAGTCGTCTGCGACGGCGTCGACGGCACCCAGGCCGGTCTCGTCGATGTCGGAGACATAGTGCACCTGGCCCCGGCGGGTCCGGTCGACGCGGGCGGAAGGGATGTGGTCACTCATAGCGGATCCTCGGGTCGAGCACGGCGTACAGCAGGTCCACCAGCAGGTTGGCCACGATGTAGACGAGCACCAGGACGGTGGTGAAGGAGACGACCGTGGCAGACTCACCGCGGGTGATCGCCTGCCACAGGGTGCCTCCGACGCCGGAGATGTTGAAGATGCCTTCGGTGATGATTGCACCGCCCATCAGGGCACCCAGGTCGCCACCCAGGAAGGTGACCACCGGGATCAGGGAGTTGCGCAGGACGTGACGGCCCATGACGGTGGTGTTCGTCAGTCCCTTCGCGCGGGCTGTTCGGACGAAGTCCGCGGAGACGTGCTCGGACACGGACTGTCGGGTCAGGCGCAGCACGTAGGCCAGTGACTGTGCCCCCAGCACGATGGCGGGCATCGTCAGTGCCTTCCAGGTGACATTGGGCCCGACCGTTGTGGGGAGGATTCCCCACTTCACACCGACCAGGAACTGGAGGACGAAGCCGATGACGAAGGTCGGCACGGAGATGACCACCAGGGAGACGACCAGGACGGTCGAGTCGAACCAGCCTCCGCGACGGATGCCCGCCACGACACCGGCGGCAATGCCGAGGACGGCCTCGATCAGCAGGGCGTAGATCGCGAGCTTGATGGTGATGGGGAACGCGTGGGCCATGACCTCACTGACGGGGCGGCCGGAGAAGGTGGACCCGAAGTCGAGCGTCACGACGCCCTTGAGGTAGAGCAGGTACTGGAGCCAGAAGGGCTTGTCCAGGTTGAATTCCTCAGTGATCCGGATCCTGGCTGCATCAGTCAGGCCGCGGTCGCCGCCCAGGGCCTCGACTGGATTGCCGGGCATCAGGTACACCATTGCGAAGATCAGGAACGTCGCCCCGAAGAAGACCGGGATGGTCTGGAGGAGCCGGCGTCCGACGTATCGGAGCATGGATGAGTCCTTTGACAGGTGTGTCGGGCGCAGGCAGGGCGTCCGACGTCGGGGGTGGATCGCACCCCAGTCCGATGGACGCGCAGCACGCGTTCACAGTGATGGTCGGGGGTCCCGGATCGCGGGACGCCGCCAGATCGGGAGAGGGGAACCTCTCACCAATCAGGCAGCAGCATAGGGAAAAGGACGCGCAAATGATGCCACCGACATGTGTGGCACTGGCATCACGTCCGGGGAACGACTGTGGCGGGCGGGTCTCCCCCCCCGCCGCAGTGCAATGCAGATGTCCGTCAGGGACGCAGGATCCGAATCAGCCCTGCTTGGTGACCTCGTACATCAGCGGAACGGAGTTCCAGCCGAACTGCACGTTCTCCACGTTCTGGGACCAGCCGCCGGAGACGTTCTGGTACCACAGCGGGATTGCGGGCAGATCCTTGAAGAGGACCTCCTGTGCCTGGTCGAGCAGCTTGTTGGCCTCTTCCGGCGAGGTGGCGGCAGCAGCCTGGTTCAGCAGTCCGTCGAAGTCCGCGGAGGAGTAGTCGCCGTCGTTGGAGCCGGCGCCCGTCGCGTAGATCGGGGACAGGAAGTTGAACTTGCTGGGGTAGTCAGCCTGCCATCCGGAGCGGAACGCGCCCTGGATCGTGCGGCCGGTGACGTCGGTGCGCAGCGACTTGAAGTCGGGGTAGGGGTTGCCCTCAGCATCGATGCCCAGCGTGTTCTTCAGCTGGTTGGCCACGGCGTCGACCCAGGCCTTGTGGGGACCGTCGGAGTTGTAGCCGATGGTGAACTTGCCCGACCACGGGGAGATCGCATCTGCCTGGGCCCACAGCTCCTTCGCCTTGTCGGCGTCGTAGGTGAGGACCTCGTTGCCGGGGATGGCGTCGTTGTAGCCGTCGACGACCGGGGAGGTGAAGTCCTTGGCCGGGGTGCGCGTGCCGGAGAAGACCTTGTCGGTGATCTCCTCGCGGTTGATCGCGTAGGACAGTGCCTCGCGACGCAGCTTGCCCTCGTCACCGCTGAAGTGCTCGAGGCTCTGGGGAACGGTGAAGGACTGGAAGATCGCCGCGGGCTGGTTCACCGCGCGGTCGCCGAGGTCCTGCTGGTAGGTCGTCACGGCCGAGTCGGGGAGCTGGTCCAGGACGTCCAGGTTCCCGGAGAGCAGGTCCTGGTAGGCGGCGTCGAGCTCGGAGTAGAAGACGACGTCCACACCGCCGTTCTGGGCCTTGCGGTCACCCTGGTAGTCCGCGTTGGGGACCAGGGAGATCTTCACGTTGTGCTCCCAGGCGGAGTCCGAGGCGAGCTTGTAGGGGCCGTTGCCGACCGGGGTCTCGCCACCTGCCTTGGGATCCTTGATCGTGGAGTCGGGCAGCGGGTAGAAGGCCGAGTAGCCCAGGCGCGAGGGGAAGTCGGACTCGGGCTGCTTGAGCTTGATGGTGAAGGTCGTGTCATCGACGACGGTCAGGCCGGTGAGATCGCCGGAGCCCTCGTCGTCCGCGCCCTCGATGGGTGCGAAGAAGTTGACGGAGAGGTCGCCGTTCTTGGCGCCGGCCTTCCAGGCGTCCACGAAGTTCGAGGCCTTGACGTCAGTGCCGTCGGTGAACTTCTGCCCCGACTTCAGCTTGACGGTCCACGTGGTGTTGTCCTCAGAGGTGATCGACTCCGCGGCGTCGTTGTGGGTTGCACCCTTGGCGTCGTAGTACACCAGGCCCGCGAAGATCAGGTCGAGGATCTTGCCGCCACCGACCTCGTTGGTGTTGGTGGGGATCAGCGGATTCTGGGGCTCGGAGCCGTTGACGGTGACGATTCCCGTCGACGCCTCCGCTCCGGACTCGCCGGCTGCTCCCGACTCGCCCGACGCAGCACCGCCGCCGGAGCAGGCGGTGAGTGACAGGGCGAGGACGGCAGGCACTGCCAGCCACGATCGCTTCAGGTTCATGGTCCCTCCTGGGAAACACGTGTGGTTCAGCTCTGGGGATGGGGTTCGCCAGATGTGTACAGGACTCTAGACGCGATCCGAGTCGGGTGAACATTGATTTCGCCATGTGGCTGTTACGTTCGTGTAACGAAGTGTCAAGATGTGGTAAAAATGCAGTTCAGAGCGTGTTTGGCGAAGCAGTCGCGTCTCTTCCAGACTCTCTCCCCCTGCTCCTGTGGTCCCCGGCCGCGCCGGCAGGGCGGTGCAGAGGGGGTCGCGTCAGACCTGGAACCGGGAGCCCCGGACTCAGTGAGTCGGGCCACGTGTTCAATGGATGGCGACGGCTCTGCCGGGATCTCCGTCATGGCTGTGACGTGGTGTGACGGACCCGTCCACCCCTGCTGTTGCCGCCGTGGCCCGGATGTGATCTGGGCCGGGGAGTGTTGACTCCATTGGGTTCGCGCGGCTTTGGTGGAGATGCCAGTATGAACATTCGGTGGGTCGTCCCCGGGCGGGGCGGTCGGTCCTCCCAGCGAGTCGTCTGCGACCCGCTCGAGCCCAAGAGGGAGTCCGTGGTGACCAACCGTGGATCGACACGAACGCTGAATCCGACACCTGTCCTGCGCATCGCCGTGGTGGCTGCGCTCACTGTGCTCCTCGCGCTCGCCGGCCTGACCCGGGCTGCCCAAGCCGCGGACACGCAGAAGACCCTGCTGGACTGGGGCTCGACCTGGAAGTGGTACAACGCCCCGGCGGACCCCGCAGGGGGAGACTGGACCGCCCCCTACTTCGCGGACTCCTCCTGGAAGAAGGGCCGCGCACCACTGGGATGGGGGCGTGGGGAGATCGCGACCAAGGTCTCGACCTCAGGCACCCAGGCCCGCTCCGTCCAGTTCCGCTCCTCCTTCACCGTGAAGGATCCCCTGACCTCCTCGGTCGCGGTGGACCTGGTGGTGGATGACGGTGTCGTCGTGTTCGTCAACGGAACCGAGATCGGACGCCGGAACGTGGATCCGGGGCCCTTCACACGGGACACGAACGCCAAGGACGGGACACGACGCACCGCCACGATGGCGGTACCCGACTCCCTCCTGCGCAGCGGCGTGAACACCATTGCGGTGTCCACGCACCTGAACTCCCGCACCTCACCGATGGTCTCCTTCGATGCGCGGGTCGTGTCCGTCCCGCGTCCCGCCGCAGACGTGACCCTGGTCGCCCCGGGCTCATTGTGGCGCGAGACCCAGGTGACCACCGCTCCCAGCGACTCCTGGACCTCCGTGGAGCAGGCATCCTGGTCGCAGGTGCGCAGCCCCCTGGGTTCGGGTGCCTCCGGACTGGCCACCACACTCACGCGCACGCCCGGGGCATTGTTGCTGGGTCAGCAGGTCTTCACCGTTCCGGAGGGGACCACATATTCCCAGCTCACGCTGCGCACTCTGGTCGATGACGGCGTCCGCGCATTCGTCAACGGGCGTGAGGTGGGGCGTGCGAACATCCCGGCCGGTGCGCTGCAGCCATCCACACGCTCGCGCAGCACGTCCGGAGGCGTTGCAGAGTTCACCGTCCCGCCCTCGTACCTGAAGAGCGGACGAAATGTCCTGGCCCTGGAGGTGCGGCCGAACTACCAGAACTCGCCCTCCCTCTCCCTGGACGCGCAGTTGGTGGCGAGTGGCGTCTCGAAGGCACCCACGCCGGTGC
>JAKECL010000160.1 GCA_030460725.1 Propionibacterium sp. | reverse complement strand
GCCCGGTCCCCGTGGTTGAGCAGGAACAGGATGTCGCCGCGGCGCTGTGCCTCCACCCCGTCGGGGAGCCCGTCCACCACGGGCCTCACCCGGGCGTGTGCGGCCAGCACCTGCACCAGCGCGGTGCGCGAGGGCGCATCCAGGTCACAGGCCACGTACCAGGCGCCTCCCGCAGTCCCGGGGCGTTCCGGTTCCTCCTCCGCAGATCCCACCTCGGGAGCCGCTGTCACGGTCCGGTGCGTGATGGCGGGCAGTCCCGCCAGGTCCACGCCGCCCCCGCGTCCGTCGAAGGTCGCCACCACCTCGACGCCCGCCAGCGGGAGATCACCGGGATCCCCCTGCTCGGAGACCTCCTCCAGTGGTGCCAGGACCTCCGCCCACATCCCCGCCCGCAGGTCGGGTGTGGGGGTGGCGATGCGCTCCAGGGACCGGGTCAACGAGGGCGACTCCACGCTGATCCCCGTCCACGTGCCGGCACCCGGTGCTCCCACGGCACGGCTCAGCCGGTCGACCAGGACACTTCGCGAGTCAGCCGGCAGCCCCACCGGGCCTGTGAGTGCTGCATGGTCCACCACACGCACTCCCAGCAGCTCCCGGAAGGATCCCAGGTAGCCGCCCAGGACGGCCTCCATGTGCACCCCCACCACGCCGGTGGGGCCGGTGACCAGCACCTGGGCACCGCCAGCTGCCACACGCTCCAGCTCCGAGGCCAGCCCGGGGCGGTCCATGAACAGTGCGGGTGCCACCACCAGGGAGTAGCCCTCCAGGTCCGAATCCGCTCCGACCACGTCGACGGCGATGCCCGCCTCCCAGAACGTCCTGTGCCAGGCGCGGGCCTGGGCGAAGGGCTCATCAGGGTCCGTGGGGCCGATGGCTGCTGCGCGCGCCCACTCCGACTCCCAGTCGATGACCACGGCCACGCGGGCCTGGCTCCGGGTCCCGATGACGTCACCGAGCCGGGAGAGGACATCACCCACCTGCACCACGTCATCCCAGGTGCGGGAGGCTGCACCGGCGTGGGGCACCATCCCGGAGTGGAACGTCTCGGCTCCCTGGCGGGACTGGCGCCACTGGAACTGCAGGACCCCGTCCGCACCATGCGCCAGGCGGGCCAGTGACCACAGCAGGTACTGCCCGGGGCGCTTGGGGGAGTTGCGTGTCCGCCACTGGACGGCATTGGGGGCCTGCTCCATGAGCAGCCATGGGGCGCCGTCGCCCAGACCGCGCATGACGTCGCCCTGCCAGGCGATCTCCTCGGCGGCGGCAGGATCCGCAGGATCCGGGTAGGAGTCGTCCGAGATGACGTCCAGCTCCTGGGCCCAGGCCCGGTAATCCAGCCAGGAGAACGCGCCCATGAAGTTGGTGGTGACCGGCCGGTCCGAGTGTTCACGGATCGCCGCGATCTCCCCACTCATGCAGGCACGGATCTGGTGGTCACTGAAGCGCCGCCAGTCGAGCATCTGGGCCGGGTTGTGGAAGGTCGGCATGGCGGCAGGCGGCGTGACCTGCTCGAAGCTCCCGTAGCGCTGCGACCAGAAGTCGGTGCCCCACGCGGCGTTCAGCCCCTCGACATCCACGTACCTCTCCTGCAGCCAGACCCGGAAGTCGGTGGCGCACACATCGCAGAAGCACTCGTGGACGTGGCAGGCGTACTCGTTGCCCACGTGCCACAGCACCACGCCTGGGTGGTTCCCGAACCTGCGGGCCAGCTCACCGGCCAGGGCCGCACTGCGCTCGCGGTACACGCGAGAGCTCGGGCAGTACTGCTGGCGGGACCCGAAGCCCAGGCGCACGCCCCGGGCGTCCACGGGCAGGGACTCGGGGTGGTCGCTCGCCATCCACGCCGGGGGAGAGGCCGTCCCGGTCGCCAGGTCCACGTCGATGCCCACGCCGTGCAGGCGGTCGATCAGCGCCCCCAACCAGTCCAGGTCATAGGTGCCCTCGGTGGGCTCCAGTCGCGCCCAGGAGAAGATCCCCAATGACACCAGGGTGACTCCCGCCTGCTGCATGAGCTCGATGTCGCGGTCCACCACCTCGTCATCCCATTGCTCCGGGTTCCAGTCGCCCCCGTAGCTCGGGGTGGCGGGCATGAAGGTGCGGGGCATGACCGGGTGGGACACGGGGTCTCCTCCTTGAGTTTGTGGTGAACACATGAATGGTATCGAAGGGTGAGACACCGGCGTGTCGCGTGCGAGGGGACCGTAGCGTGGTCCTCGTGTTCGAGATTCACGCGGTTCGACTCGCTCGCCTGATTGTAATCAGGCGTGCGACTCCTGCCGTCTGACACGGGTGGATCGCACGCCTCGTCCCCACGCATCCGCGGAGGGGATTTTTTCATGGGACACCACCACCCACGCGAGAGGACACCGCAGTGAAGGACGGCACCCACCCGAATGACCACACCGCTCCCGCAACACAGATGACCGGAGCGGCCGCCATCGTCGCAAGCCTGGAGGCGCTGGGGGTGACCGACGTGTTCGGAATGCCCGGCGGCGCCATCCTCCCCACCTACGACCCGCTGATGGACTCCTCCATCCGCCACATCCTCGTCCGCCATGAGCAGGGCGCCGGACACGCCGCCGAGGGCTACGCGATCGCGACTGGCAGGACGGGTTGCGCGATCGTCACCTCCGGCCCGGCGGCCACCAACACGCTGACCGCGCTGGCGGATGCGAACATGGACTCCGTCCCGATCGTCGTCATCACCGGCCAGGTCGGGGCAAGCTTCATCGGCACCGACGCGTTCCAGGAGGCCGACATCGTCGGGGCCTCCATGCCACTCACCAAGCACTCCTTCCTGGTCACCGACGCCCAGGACATCCCCGCCCGCATCGCCGAGGCCTTCCACATCGCCTCCACCGGGCGACCGGGTCCTGTGCTCGTCGACATCACGAAGTCCGCCCAGAACGCACAGATGGACTTCTCCTGGCCCCCGCAGATGGACCTGCCGGGCTACCGCCCCGCCGGCAAGCCCCACATGAAGCAGGTGCGCGCCGCGGCCGCTGCCATCGCCCAGGCCCAGGCACCGGTGCTCTACATCGGTGGTGGCCTGATCCGCGCCGACGCTGCTGCAGAGCTCGCAGAGCTCGTGGCACTGACTGATGCGGCGGTGGTCACCACACTCACCGCGCGAGGCGCCTTCCCCGACTCCGATCGCCACAACCTGGGCATGCCCGGCATGCACGGCACGGTTGCGGCCGTGGGTGCACTCCAACGCGCGGACCTGGTCGTGGCACTGGGAGCCCGCTTCGATGACCGGGTCACCGGGAACCTGGACTCCTTCGCCAAGCGTGCGCGAGTGGTCCACGTCGACATCGATGCCGCGGAGATCTCGAAGAACCGGGTCGCTGACGTCCCCATCGTCGGGGACCTCAAGCTCACGCTCGCCGCCCTGCTCAAGGTCATCCCCGCCACCCAGGACAAGCACGGGAAGACCGACCTGTCCGGGTGGTGGCGGTACCTGGACCGCCTGCGCACCACCTACCCCCTGGGGTGGACGGAGCCGGAGGACGGGCACATGGCCCCCCAGTACGTGCTCTCCCGCCTCAGCGAGATCGCCGGCCCCGACGCGATCTTCACGACCGGTGTCGGCCAGCACCAGATGTGGGCCGCCCAGTTCATCGACTACGAGCACCCCCGCCACTTCATCTCCTCCTCAGGGCTGGGCACCATGGGCTACTGCGTGCCCGCCGCCATGGGCGCCCAGGTCGGCCAGCCCGACGCCACCGTGTGGGCGATCGACGGGGATGGGTCCTTCCAGATGACCAACCAGGAGTTGGCCACCTGCACCGTCAACCACATCCCCATCAAGGTCGCCCTCATCAACAACTCGGTGCTCGGCATGGTGCGCCAGTGGCAGTCGCTGTTCTACTCCCAGCGCTACTCCAACACGGTCCTCAACCCGGACGAAGGCGAGCAGATCCCCAACTTCGTGATGCTCGCCCAGGCCTACGGCATGGCCGCACGCACGGTCAGCGACCCCGCAGAGGTCGATAAGGCCATCGAGTGGGCCATGGGCATCAACGACCGGCCGGTCTTGATCGACTTCCGGGTCTCCAAGGATGCGATGGTGTGGCCGATGGTGGCCGCAGGCGTGTCCAATGACGACATCCGCTACGCCAAGGGATTGGCACCGACCTGGGACACGGAGGACTGATCACCATGGCACCCATGCACACCCTCTCCGTCCTGGTGGAGAACAAGCCCGGCGTCCTCACCCGCGTCGCGGGATTGTTCGCCCGCCGCGCCTTCAACATCAAGTCCCTCACGGTGGGGGAGACCGAGTTCCCCGCCGTCTCCCGCATGACCATCATCGTCGAGGCCGACGAGCTGCCGTTCGAGCAGGTGACCAAGCAGCTCAACAAGCTGATCAACGTCATCAAGGTCGTCGAACTGGAGGCCGAGGCCTCCGTCGAGCGTCGCCTGATCCTGCTCAAGGTCCGCGCCGACGAGTCCCGCCGCACCGGCGTCCTCCAGGTGGTGGACCTGTTCAGGGCACACGTCGTGGACGTGCAGCCCGAGACCGTCGTCATCGAGTCAATCGGCTCGTTGCAGAAGCTGGAAGCGCTGCTCAGGGCCCTGGAGCCCTACGGCGTCAAGGAAATCGTCCAATCGGGCGCCGTGGCCATCGGCCGCGGGCAGCGCTCGATCACGGATCAACTGAAGGAGAAATGACAATGGCCGAGATCTTTTACGACGACGATGCCGACCTCAGCGTCATCCAGGGCAAGAAGGTCGCCATCATCGGGTACGGCTCCCAGGGTCACGCCCACGCGCTGAACCTCAAGGACTCCGGTGTCGAGGTCGTTGTCGGCCTGCGCCCCGGCAGCTCCTCCTGGGACAAGGCCGAGAAGGCCGGTCTGGAAGTGAAGGACGTGCCCGAGGCCGTCGCCGAGGGTGATGTCGTCTCCATCCTCCTGCCCGACCAGGTCCAGCGTTTCGTCTACAAGGAGCAGATCGCCCCGAACCTCAAGGAGAGCGCCGCGCTGCTCTTCGCCCACGGCTTCAACATCCGTTATGACTACATCACTCCTGCCGAGGGCCACGACGTCATCATGGTCGCCCCCAAGGGCCCCGGTCACAAGGTGCGTGAGTCCTTCGAGCGTGGCATCGGCACCCCCGACGTCATCGCCGTCGAGGTCGACGCCAGTGGTCAGGCGTGGCCGCTGACGCTCTCCTATGCCAAGGGCATCGGCGGCACGCGCGCCGGTGTCATCAAGACCACCTTCACGGAGGAGACCGAGACGGATCTCTTCGGCGAGCAGGCGGTGCTGTGCGGTGGTGTGAGCCACCTCATCCAGGCTGGCTTCGAGACTCTGACGGCTGCTGGCTACCAGCCGGAGATCGCGTACTTCGAGGTCTGCCACGAGATGAAGCAGATTGTCGACCTGATCAACGAGGGAGGCATCACAAAGCAACGTTGGTCCTGCTCCGACACCGCAGAGTATGGTGACTACATCTCGGGCCCGCGCGTGATCGATCAGCACGTGAAGGACAACATGCGCGCGGTCCTCGACGACATCCAGGATGGTACCTTCGCCCGCCGCTTCATCGCGGACCAGGACAATGGTGCTCTGGAGTTCAAGGCCCTGCGCGCGGAGGAGGAGTCCCATCCGATCGAGAAGACCGGCAAGTTCCT